>CANJSR010000163.1 GCA_947476855.1 Acetobacteraceae bacterium | reverse complement strand
CGTGTTCGGCGCTGTGGGGGTTGCCGTATTCCTCGGTGAAATACGGCAGCATCTTCGCCAGGACGCGCGGATCGCAGCGCGTGGTCGCCTGGTTGTCCAGATAGACGGGGCGGTTCGGGCGGGGCGGCAGGTCGGTCATGGGTTCCATTTGGGGCTAGGCTGCCCTGGGCGCCATGGTTGGGCGCAGCCGGTCGGCCATGCGTTGGTAGGCGGCGATGAAGGCCTCGATATCGGCGGCGGTGGCGTTCCAGGGCAGGGAGACGCGGATGGCCTGGGCGGCGAGGTCGCCGAGGCCCATAGCGGTCAGGACATGGCTGGCGGCGACCTTGCCGGAACTACACGCGGCGCCGGCACTGACGGCGATGCCCTCCAGGTCGAGCGCGATGACCTGCGCGTCGGCCCGGACGCCGGGCAGCGCGAGGCAGGTGGTGTTGGGCAGGCGAGGGGCACCCCCGCCACAGACGATGGCCCCGGCGGCAATGGCGGCCTGTTCGGCGGCGTCACGCAGGGGGGAGAGAGTCGCTGCATCACCGCAGGCCTCGGCTGCGGCGGCGAATCCGGCGATCAGGGGGGCGGCGAGGGTGCCACCTCGGCGGCCTCGTTCCTGGCCCCCGCCGGTGATCAGGGGGCGGATCGCGCTGAGTTCAGGGGCGAGGAGGAGGGCGCCCACGCCCGGGGGGCCTCCGATCTTGTGGGAGGAGAGGGCGAGGGAGTGGCAGAGGAGGGCGGTGAGGGAGACGGTGGAGGGCGTGTCCATTGGGGGAGCGGCGGCCATCCCAGGGTTCGCGGTGTGGAATGGGAGAGGGGCGGTTTGCCACATAGTCTCCCCTCCCCTTGAGGGAGGGGCCGGGGGAGGGGTGATCGCGGCACGGTCCGTGGGGTGGCTACCCCTCCCCCCGGCCTCGGTCCGCTCTGCGGCCCAAGCCCTCAAGGGGAGGGGGGGCGTGGTGGTTGGGGCCATGGTCCCCCCGGGACCAACAGCGGGCAGCGCACCGACCAACCGCCCCGCGGCCTGGACCGCATCGACATGCAGCAGCGCCCCGTATTCCCGGCAGAGGATCGCGGCCTCTCGAATCGGCTGGATCGTCCCGGTCTCATTGTTCGCCAGCATCAGGCAGACCAGCGCTGGCCCGTCCGCCCGCAGTATCGTCCGCAACGCGTCAAGATCAGCGATCCCATCCCGGTCCACCGGCAGGACCTCGGCCCTCTGGGCGGCGGAGCGCACCGCGTCATGCTCGGTCGCCCCGATGATCACCCGACGATCACGGCCCAAAGCGTGGATCGCCAGCGCATCGGCCTCGGTCCCGCCGGACACGAACACCAGGTCCCCCGGCCGTCCCCCAAAGCGGTCGGCGAGGCTTTCCCGCGCGTCCTCTACCGTGCGGCGAACCGAGCGGCCGAACCGGTGGATCGAGGACGGGTTCCCTACGCCATCCATCGCGGCAAGCATGGCCGCCCGCGCCTCGGGGCGGAGCGGCTCGGTCGCGTTGGCGTCCAGGTAGACCATCGCTATTCCGCGGCCAGCGGCTTGATCTCATCCGCTGGCATCGCAACCGCCCGCCCGGCCACCCGGCGGTTGATCACGTCCGACAGGGTGACCCCGCGCAGGAACAGCTCGATCTGCCGGCCGAGTTCGAACCACAGGTCATGCGTCTGGCATTTCTCTCCAGGCCCGCCAGGATGGGCGCCGGCGAGGCAGCCGCCGCTGCCAGGCTCGCACCGCGTGGCATGGATCGGTTCATCGACGGCGGCCACGATATCGGCGATCGCGATCAGCTCCGCCCCGCGCGCCAGCCGATACCCTCCACCCGGTCCCCGCGCTGAGGCGACCAGCCCCGCTCGGCGTAGCTTTCCGAACAACTGTTCCAGATAGGACAGGCTGAGCTGCTGGCGGGACGCGATCTCGGCCAGACAGACGGGCCCGCATTCACACCCGGCGGTCTGGCGAGACGCCAGATCGGCCAGGGCCATGACCGCGTAGCGGCCGCGCGTGGAAAGCTGCATGTCTATTCGGCGACAGGCTGGTGCGGCCGGGTCGCGTTGCGCGAATCGACGTTGGTAAGGCGGGCTACCCGGGCCTCAAGCTCCGCGAGTTCGGCGCGCATGCCTTCCAGGTCGCGCAGCAGCGGGTCGAGCGCGTCCTCGCACGGCATGCCATAGGGATCGAAGGGCGCTTCGCGCCGCGGCAGCGTGCGGTCGACCGGGCGGGCAGGGATGCCGACCACGGTTGTATCGGCGGGCACCGGATCGACGACGACGGCGTTGGAGCCGATGCGCGCGTTGTCGCCCACGGTGAAGGGGCCGAGCACCTTGGCGCCGGCGCCGATAATGACATTGTTGCCGATGGTTGGATGGCGTTTGCCGCCCATGGACCGTGCGGCGCCGAGGGTCACCTGGTGATAGAAGTAGCAGTCATCACCAACCTCGGCGGTTTCGCCGATGACAACCCCCATGCCGTGGTCGATCACGAGACGTCGGCCGAGTTTGGCCGCCGGATGGATCTCGATTCCGGTCAACCAGCGCGCGAGATGTGAAGACAGGCGGCCCAATACATACAGTCTTCTGTTCCACAATGCATGTGAAACTCTATGCCAAACTACCGCATGCAACCCTGGGTAGCATAAGACTACTTCCAACGATGATCGCGCGGCGGGATCGCGCTCCCGGTATGTGCGGATCGTCTCCCGTAGGAACATGAAAGCCATGCGACATTTCCATTATGAAAATTCGGAAAACATGCCCTATAGTCAGCGCTGCCTTGGGGCGGGTCACCCGGCTCCAGGTCCAGTCAACAGGGGAAACCCGCTCATTGGACAGGAGGAAGCGCCAACCCCGCGGTTCAGCAGGTCACGGTGAAGGTTATAATTCTTGACTCCATGAGTCAAGATTAGCCATGAACCGGACAGAACCATCAAGACAGGGGATCGCCTTCCTATCCAGCGAACGGTTTAGCTGCCCGTGAAACACGGGTCATGAGGAACAGGGGACGGCAGGCGGGGCAAGGTCAGGAGGGCCTTTGTCGGTGTCTGTCGAGCGCGACAGGAAACAGGTTTCGGATTGCCATGCCCGAGGTGATGTTTGCCGGCCCAGACGGCCGGCTAGAAGGTCGCTACCACCACTCGAAGGAGTCAGGCGCACCCGTTGCTCTGATCCTTCACCCCCACCCATTGCACGGTGGGACGATGAACAACCGGATCACCTACAGCATGTACCAGGCGTTTCAGCGCCTGGGTTGTTCGGTGATGCGGTTCAACTTCCGCGGCGTCGGTCGCAGCCAGGGTCGCTATGATGGCGGCATTGGGGAGATCGGCGATGCCGCCGCCGCGCTGGACTGGATGCAGGCTGTCAACCCGAACCACGGCGGTCTTTGGATCGGCGGGTACTCTTTTGGCGCGTTCATCGGCATGCAACTGCTGATGCGCCGTCCGGAGATTTCGGGCTGGGTCAGCGTTGCTCCGCCAGCGAACCACTACGATTTCGGCTTTCTCGCCCCCTGCCCGTGCGGCGGTCTCATGCTGCATGGGGATGCGGATGAGCTGGTGCCGGAGCCGGCGGTGCGGAAGCTGGTCGACAAGCTTAACACCCAGAAGGGTGTGCATGTCGATTATCGTGTGTTCGGCGGTGCCGACCATGTCTTCGCGCAGCAGGCCGACCAGGTGGCCGATGCGATCGAGGATCATTGTGGCGGCGCGATTTCGCGCCGGCAGATGGCACTCGCCGCCGACTGAACATTCGGGCTTCGGCCCGGATCGGCGACAGAACGGAAAAAGGCCGGGGTTCGCCCCGGCCTTTTCTGTTTCAGCGACGAACCAGTGCCGGGTCGCTGTCCCAGGGCCCGTGGAACAAACCGCGATTCACCACGTCATCGGAAAACACCTGCTCCTGCCGCGGCCATTCGGCACGGGGCTGTTCGTACGACACCTCCAGCCCGTTCCCATCCGGATCGCGGAAATAGATGCCCAGCGAAATGCCGTGATCGACGATCGCGTCGATCGGCACTTTGTTTGATTTCAGACGTTCGTATGCAACCGCCAGGTCATCGAGGCTCTCCACCATCCAGGCCATGTGGTTCAGCCCGACCTGGCCCCGCATCGGGCCGGCCGCGCCGTCACCCACCTGCATCAGCGCGACCTCGTGCGACATCTCCTTGTCGGCCGACATGAACGCCGCTCGGCCGGGCCGGTAGTGATAGGTGTGCAGCCCCAGCACCCGCGCATACCAGTCGCGGGACCGTTCGGCGTTGCGGACATGGATGTTCACGTGTCCCAGGCGCATCGGTTTGCACTCCCTAAGGTTGCGTGTCGTCGCGGGCGAGGAAATCCAGCACCCGGTCCATCGTTTCCCGCTTGGGATAGATCGAGCCCAGTGCCCGCGCGCGGGTCAGCGGATCGCTGGCGAAGAACCGCTCATAAAGTACCTGCCGGCTCCCGAACGACGAGCAGGCGATGTCCCAGGCCAGGTGGAACAGCTTCACCCGGTCGCGCGCGTTGGATTTGTCCGTCGCGAGATACGATTCGATATGGGGGCCAAGCGGCGTTTTGAAATCGGCCTCGGTGGGCAGGATCATCAGGCTGGAGGAGCCCAGCAGTTGCAGGATCTCCACCATCCGCGGATAGGCGGTCATGAACAGGTTGCGGGTCGTCTCGGCCGGCAGGGACGCCGGACACATCACCCCCCATTCATCGAGCTTCGCATCCGCCTCGGCCGCGCGCATGCAGGCCTTCATCAGTTCCGTGTACATGATCAGTTCGCCGATCCGTTCATCGGAGTGGGGCAGGTGGGAACTGCCGAGCGTTTCCGTGACCAGCAGGGCGACTCCGAGGACGAGTTCGCACTTGGCCAGGTTCTTCGCGGCCCCCTGGTGGGAGGTATGGGCGGAGGAATGCGTGACCGGGGCGGTGTTGTTCAGCATCGCCACGTCGCCGTAGACGAACACCCGTTCCCACGGGACCAGCACGTCGTCGAAGAAGACGATGCTGTCCATCTCCTCGAATCGGGACCCCAGCGGGTGGTCGAAATGCGACCGGCCATAGTCGAAGGTATCGCGGCACAGGAACCGCAGCCCGGGTGTGGCGCAGGACAAAGCGAAGTTCAGCGCGAAGGGGCTGTGCGCGTCGCGGTGTTGGGCGAGGCGGGGGGAGTAGACCGCGATCTCATCCGCCAGCGGCCCCAGCGTTGCCAGCACGCGGGCACCGCGGACGGTGATCCCGGCTGAACTCTCCTTTACCACCTGAAGGGCGGTGCCCTCCTGGAGGTTGAACATCCCGCTGACGTCACGGGACCGTTGCAGGTTGATCAGGGAGTGCGTGAGGACGAGGTCGTTCTCGCTGATATATTCGTAATACCGGCGCATGTTGGCGCCGTACTCCGGCTTGCTCCGCCCGAAATAATCGGCCGCCGCGCTCCAGGCGGAGAACGTCACGTTCATGAAATCGGGGGACCGGCCCATCATCCCGCAGGTCGTGCGCGCCCAGGTCAGCATCATGGCCCTGCGCGCCTCCAGCTCCTCCCGCGTGCGGGGAATGATGAAGGACATGCCCAGCCGGTCACCGGATTTCGGCGACACGAAGGTCATCGCGTCGCGGTTCGCCGGGTCGGATTGCTGGTCGTAGAGCGAGGCGATGGCGCGGGCGCCATTCCCGAGGCCAGGGTGGGTCGTGACATCGGCGACGCGTTCGCCGGCCATCCAGACCTCGGCCGGGTGGTCCCTGAGTCCCTGAAGGTATTGCCGCCCCGTGCGCGCCGCCATGTCGTTTCCTCCGGCTCCTGGCGTTGCCAGGCTGTTTCGTTCGGAGGCGATGGTGTCCCGGCTGGTCGGTCGGGATCAAGCGGGGGGATGACGGTTGGGGAAGGGGCACACCCTTCACCAGAGAGCCCGGCGTACATGAAACGGGCGGAGACGTTGCCGTCTCCGCCCGCCTGTGGAACGCCAGATTAGCTCACGGCGTCGTAGGGAAGCCGCTTGACCTTGTCCATGTTCAGACCCTCGATCCGCATCAGGCGGGTGGACGCCTTCCGCTCGGGGGAATGCAGGACGCCGACGTCGTACAGATACGCGTCGCCGGGCCGCATCACGTAGTCGTGGTTGTACTTGGCCTTGCCGGGCGTGCCCTCGGACGGGCGGGCGAGGCAGTCCCAGGCGGTCATGATCGTCTCGCCGGCGGCCTGGCCGTAGATCGCCCAGGACGGGCCATGATCATGCGGCTTGCTGCCCTTGGGACCGGTGTAGCCGTGGGCGAGGATGGTGAAGCCGAACTCCGAATCCTCGTACAGGACCTTCCGCTCCGGCGTGCCTTCGGGGATGTAGGTCTTGACGAATTCGGGATCGGCGAGCGCCTGCTTGAGCAGCGTGCACACCTTCTCACGCCCCGGGGTGCCAGGGTTGTTCTTGATCGCGTCGTGGCAGTCCGCGGCAAATTTTTCCAGGCTTACGGTCATTGGCATTGCCCTCCTTCTCCTAGCGACGATAAGGGTAACAGGACGCGCGGTCCAGCCTGATGCCCAGGTGCCGTCCCAGCGCCTCGATCGCATCCGCGTGGTCCTGATAGGGATCGGCGTTGCCTGGTCCAACCACGATGCAGGCGCCGGCCGTCTGGCTTTTCGGGGGCACCATCGCGGTCACCAGCGCCCGCCCATCCTGGTCGCGCAGGGTCACGAACCGGGGCATGACACGCTGGATATGGGCCGCCTTGCCGATGTCCTGCTCGATATAGACGGAGGTCGTGGGCTGGTAGTTTGCCTCGGCCTTTTCCCATTCGCGGCGATAGTGCTTCTCGACCGCGTGGCCCATGGCCTCAGACTCGGCGGCGGCCTCTCCCTCATGCAACAGCCGGAACCAGGTCCGGTCGCCGGGGGCGTCGCAGACATATTCCATGCGTGTCTCCGGTGGCTTGGACGGTGTTGCGGGCCAGCTTAGAGTGCGTCCGACCTGACGGTAAAGGGGAACGACGTGGCGGGCCAAGACGGGGATACGTTTGACTATATCATCGTAGGCGCGGGGGCAGCCGGATCGGTGCTGGCGAACCGGCTGACCGAGGAAGGCACCGCCACCGTCTGCGTCCTGGAAAGCGGGCCGCCCGACCGGCATCCCTACATCCATATCCCCGCCGGCTTCATCAAGATGCTGTTCAACCCGACCTACACCTGGCAAGTCCAGACGGAACCAGGGGAGGGCACCAACGGCCGGCGCATCCCCACCACACAGGGCCGCACGCTGGGCGGATCAAGCTCCATCAACGGGATGATCTACAACCGCGGCCAGCGGGCGGACTTCGATCACTGGGCGCAGCGCGGCAACCGCGGCTGGGGCTATACTGACGTCCTGCCCTATATCAAGCGCACCGAGCAGCGCATCGGCGTCGCCGACGACAGGATCCACGGGCGGGAGGGCAATCTCCCCGTCACCGACAATGACTGGATCCACCCGGTCAATGAGGCGTTCATCGCCGGCGCGCAGGAACTCGGGCTGCCCCGCTGCGTCGACTACAACAGCGGCGACCGACAGGAAGGCGTTGGCTATTTCCAGCGGCTGATCAACCGGGGCTTCCGGCACTCGGCCGCCCGCGTCTTCCTGCATCCCGCCCGCGCGACAGGGCGGCTGGATGTGCGGACCGACGCCCGCGCCGCGAAAGTGCTGTTCGAGGGCACGCGGGCGGTCGGTGTCGAATACGTCGATGACCGCGACCGCAAGACCCGCACCCGCATTTTCGCTCGGCGGGAGGTGATCCTGTCCTCCGGCACCGCCAACACGGCGCGGTTGTTGCAGATGTCAGGGATTGGTCCGGCGTGGCTGCTGGGGGAACTCGGCGTGCCGGTGATCGCCGACCTGCCGGTCGGGGAGAATTTTCGCGATCATTACGCCGCCCGCATCGTCGCGCGGGTCAAGAATGTCCGCACGATCAATGAAATGGCGACCGGCTTTGGCCTGGCCGGACAGGTGGCGCGGTGGATGATGGGCAAGCCGTCGATCCTGGCGGTCAGCCCGTCCATCGTCCACTGGTTCTGGAAATCCGACGAAGCGATGGGCCAGCCCGACCTGCAAGGCGTGTTCAGCCCGGCCAGCTACCGGCAGGGATTCGTTGGATTGCTGGATAACTTCCCGGGCATGACCTGCGGCGTCTGGCAGCACCGGCCCGAGAGCGTAGGCTACGTCCGCGCCCGCTCCACCGACCCGTTCGTCGATCCGATCATCCAGCCGAACTACCTGAAGGACCCGATGGACCGGCAGGTGCTGGCGAAGGGCATGCGCCTCGCGCGGAACCTGCTGCATACGGAGGCGCTGAAACCCTTCTTCGACCGCGACGAACTGCCGCCCGGCGGTGACGTGTCCGATGACGAGTGGCTGGATTACGCTCGTCAATACGGATCAACCTGCTACCACCTGATCGGCACGGCTCGGATGGGACCGGCGAGCGACAAGACGTCGGTCGTGGACGACGAACTGCGGGTGCATGGCATCCAGGGCCTGCGCTGTGTGGATGCCTCGATCATGCCCAACATGCCGTCGGCGAATACGTACAGCTCAACGATGATGATCGCCGAAAAAGCCTCCGACATGATCCGCGGCCGAGCGCCATTGGCGCCGGTGGAGGGCGTGCCGGCGACGGTGTAGCGGGGCTTTGCCCCGGACCCCACGAGGGGCTTTGCCCCCTCGACCCCCACCAAGGGCGGAGCCCTTGGAACCATTGGATTGGGGGGATACCGGGAGGGGCCGAGGTGATGTATCAACCACAGCCTCAGCCCCTCCCGGAATCCCCCCAACGGAGTGGTTTCCAAAGGGCTGTGCCCTTTGGTGGGGTCCAGGGGCAAAGCCCCTGGCGGGGTTCGGGGCAGCGCCCCGACTACAGGTACGCCGACGACAATGCCGCCACGAGGCCGCTGTCAATCAGTTCCTGGGACGGGCCTTCGCGCACGACCTTGCCCTGGCGCAGCACGTAGCCGTGGACGGATACTTTCAGGGCCAGGGCGGCCATCTGTTCCGACAGCAGCACCGTCGTGCCGTCTTCCCGACAGCGTTCGGTGAAGAACGTATAGATTTCCTGCACGATGATCGGCGCCAGTCCCAAGGACGGCTCATCCAACAGCAGATAGGCCGGGTTGCAGATGGTGGCCGCCGAGACGATCAGCATCTGCTGCTGCCCGCCACTCATGAGTCCAGCCTGCGTGCGCCGCTTTTCCATCAGGATGGGAAAGGTATTGAACACCCGTTCCAGCGCGGTGGCCCAGGTGTTGCGGCGGCGGCCGAACTGCCAGGCGAGCTGGAGGTTCTCCTCGACGGAAAGCTGGCGGAAGATTCGCCGTCCCTCCATCGCGTGTGCGAGGCCAAGCTGGGAGCGGCGGGAGGCGGAGACGGAGGTGATGTCCTTGCCGTCCAGCAGGATCTGCCCGCCGCGGACGGGTGCGAGGCCGGACACCGCCCGCATCAGCGATGACTTCCCCGCCCCGTTGGCGCCGACGATCGCGGTGATGGCGGCGGGGGCGGCGGTCATGGTGACGCCGCGCACGGCCTCGATGGCGCCGTAGCTGACGACCAGGTCGCGGATTTCAAGCATGGGACGCGCCCTCCGCATGATCGTCGGACGTGCCGAGATAGGCCTCGATGACGGCGGGGCTTTGGCGCATCCCCTCGATCCCGCCGTGATAGATGACCCGTCCGCTGTCCAGCACCACGACGTCGTCGACCAGTTCGGCCACGAAATCCATGTGATGCTCGATCAGCAGCACCATCAGGCCGGCG
>CANJSR010000162.1 GCA_947476855.1 Acetobacteraceae bacterium | reverse complement strand
CAGCAGCGGCACGCTGACATCGGTCGGATAGCTCATGTCGAACTTCGCCGCCGCCAGGCCCAGCATGCGGGTCGCGCGGTTGGTCACGATCCGGAACTCGATCGCGTCCAGATAGGGCAGGCCCTGCTTCCAGTAGTTCGGATTCTTCTCAACCCGGATGTACTCGTTCATCTTATACTCGGCGAAACGGAACGGTCCCGTTCCCACCGGCTTGGTCCGCATCTGCGCGGACGGGATGTGGCACGGATAGACCGGCGACCAGCCCGCGGCCAGCAGCGCGATGAAGGACGGCTGCGGACGGTTCAGATGAAACGTCACCTCCGTCGGGCCGTTGACGCTGACTTCCTTCAGGTTGGTGAACCAGGCCTGCCGCGGGCTTTTGCGGATCTTGCCCGGCGTGAGACCGGAAACCATGTCCCAGGTGCATTTGACGTCGGCCGAGGTGAACGGCTTGCCGTCGTGGAAATTCACGCCCTCACGCAACGTGAAGGTCAGCTTCGTTCCGTCGTCGCTCCATTTCCAGCCCGTGGCCAGTTCCGGAACGATATTATCCATCCGGTTCTGTTGCTCGTGCTGATTGAACACGACCAGATTGTTGTAGATGCTCATGAACGGGATCACGACCGACGCCGTTGCCTCCTCCTGGATGGAAGGGCTGGGCGGCGTGTCGATATGCGCGAGCGTCAGCGTGCCCCCGTGCTTCTGCGCTTGCGCGCCACCAGTCGCCAGCGCGGCGACCAGTACGGCACCCGCGAAGCGCCACAGGGTTGAGGCGAATGACATTGATGATCCTCCCTTATTCCACCGCCGCGTAGCGCGGTCTGCCATCTGTCTTGGACCGGAACAGGCTGGAACAGAATGCGCCGGACCGCAAGTTCGTGGGTCACCCCGGGGTTGTGCATGTGTGCGATTGCTGTTGCAGGGGGTGTCACATTCCAATACAATATATGACGGTCTTCTCTGGTGTCCGTCCCGCGGACCGTAGCAACTTGCCAGGAGTACAGAGCGGGCGTGACTGCGTTTGAAAATATGAAAGAAAATTCGCGCACCGGCGGAGCACCGGAGTCGAACAACAACCCAGCATTCTACATAGTCGACCCCAATCTCCGAAATGTGGTCGGACACTATTTCGAATACGATCGAACCGTCGCCGAAGGCGCTGCGGAAAACGGCTATCGGACGGTCATCCTCGCCAACCGGGATGTGGAGCCCGCGATCGCGGCCCGCGTCGGCGCGCATCCGGTGTTCACCCGCGATATCTGGGGACTCGCCGGCGCTGGATCATTCCTGGCCCGCGCGCTGGGCAAGCTGCGGGACAATGGCCGATTCCTGCTGGACCTGCTGGGCGCGATCCGCCGCTTCGGCCTGCCGCCGAACAGCGTCATCTTTGCCCATACCTTTGTCGACCGGCAGTTCCTCGGGCTTGCGCTGCTGCCGTTGCTGCTGTGGTTCAAGCGTGATGTGCGCTACGTCTATCTGTTGCGCTACCAGCCGGACTTCTACCGCGACCCGCTCTCCAGCCTCGCCTTCCGCCTCATCGAGCACCTCTCCCGCCGCCGCCACATCCACCTCACAACCGACAGCGCTCGGCTTTCCGATCAGTTGGGTGGCCTGACGACCAGCCCGGTCCATGTGCTGCCGATCCCGCATGTTCCGCCGGTGGAAGCCACGACAAGGCGTCACCCCGGCGTCACGACATTTGTCAGCCTGGGGAATGCGCGGGACGAAAAGGGCATCTTTGAAATCCTGCGCGCCATCCGCATCCTGCATGAGAACGACCAGTTGGGCGGCCTGCGCTTCGTCCTGCAATGCAACGACGCCGCGCCGGATGTGCAGGCGGCGATCGATCGTTTCGCGGCGGACGCCATTCCCAACTGTGAACTGCTGTTCGACAAGCTGGACACGGACGAATATTACCGGCTGCTGTGGGACTCCGACGTCGTCCTGCTGCCCTACTGGCGTTCGATCTATTTCGGCCGCACCTCCGGCGTGTTCATGGAGGCGCTGTCGGCCGGCAAGCCGGTGATCGCCACCGGCGATACGTGGATGAGCGACCAGCTCGCCGAACATGGCGCCGGCCTGGTCAGCCGCGACCGGTCGGCCGAGGTCCTGGCCGCCCTGATGCTGCGTGCCGCCGCCAACCGGGATGCGCTGGCCGAGACCGCCCGCGACAACCGTGCCCGCTGGATGGAGACGCATAATCCGCGGGCCCTCGCACGCGCGATCGACGCCTTGCGGGCGGAAACCCCGGCCGCGACGGCACCGCCCCGGCGGGTCCTGATCCTGTACCCGCACGATGATTTCATTACACCGCAGGGCGGGGCGAGCCGGCGGACCAACCTGCTCGCGGATTTCCTGATGGCGCGCGGGATGACCGTGCGGGTGCTGCAAGGCGGCGCCGCGGACCGGGTGATGACCCATGGGCTGGCGATCGAATCGCTCGGCCGTGAATCCCCCATGCCGCTGCGGCGGCTGCTGGTCGGGCTGCTGGTCTGGGTAGCAAGCCTGGGCCGCGGCATGAAACACCGCTGGATCTTCTGGCAATACGCGCGCGTGGGCGCGAGCGCCGCGTATCGGCGTCATATCCGCCAGTTGATCCGCTGGTCGGACGTCGTGGCGCTGGAATACCCGTTCTGGGCAGATGCCGTCGTTCCGATCGCCCATCAGGAAGGCCGGCGGGTGATTCTGACCTCCCACGACGTGCTCTCGGATCAGTTGACCGAGTTGCCCGTACTGAAAAGGCTCGCCTGGCAGCGGGAGGTGCGGGCCTGGAAGTCGGCCGACGTGTTGATGACCGTATCGGCGACCGACCGGGCGATGATGGCGGGCAAGGGGTTGGCCCCCGTGCTCGCGCCCAATCCCACCGATGGCCGGCTGTTCGAGATTGAGCGCCTGGGCGACGGCCGCCGCATCCTGCGCGACCTGTTCAACATCGACGTGCCCTTCACCCGCTTCTGCCTGTTCGTCGGCAGCCTGTTCGAACCGAACGTCCTCGCCGTCGAGTCGATCCGCACGATGGCCCGTGCCGTGGCCGAACGTCCGGATGGCGCCGAGGTCGGGTTCGTGGTGGTGGGCGGCTGCTGTGCGCCTGATCGGGACGGCGCCTTCCTCGCGCTGGGGCGCGTCGAGGATGCGGTCCTGCTCGCCCTTTATGCCGCCTGCGACATCGTCCTGGTGCCGATCCCTTTCGGCACCGGATCGTCGCTGAAGACGATCGAGGGCATGGCGGCGGCCAAGGTCGTGCTGGGCACCGCGGCGGCGTTTCGCGGCCTGGATGTGGCGGATGGGCGCGACGCGCGGATCGAGGAGCGGATGGACGCCTATCCCGACGCGATCCTGTCCATTCTTGCCGATCCCGCCGGCAGCCAGGCGATGGGGCGCACCGCTCGTGCCTTCGCGCGCGGGTATGACTCCCGCATCGCGTTCCTGAGCTATCTGCGGGCCTTTGGCCTGCCCACCGACCTGTCCGACGCACCGGTCGAGGCGTTCGGCGCCATCGACGCCTCCCTGATTGAACTGGCCCAGCACGCTCAGCGTTCCGGCCAGCCTGGGATCGCCACCGCGCTGGCACGAGAGGCGTTGCGGACCAGCCCGGGCGATTCGGACGCGGAAGCGGTTGTGCTGCTGAGCGCGGGTGCCGCGAACGCGCCAGTGGCCGTGCTCGCAGAAGCGACCATCGATCCGGTAATGGAATGGAACCGGCTGCGCGAGGAGACCTGGCAACTGTTCCGCGACGGCACCCATGCCGAGGTCATCGCGCGAGCCGAGCATTTTCTGGCCGAGGGTGTTGCGAGTTCTGAACTGCACTTTTTGCTCGCGCAGTGCCTTCACAACTCTGGACAGGACCCCGATCGAGCCCGGGATCACTACACCCGGGCCGGTGGCCTCGGGTACAGCCGCCATTGGGTCTGGGCCAATCGCGGGCGCCTGCACCGGGAGAATGGCCGTCCGCGGGAGGCCACGCGCGACCTCCTGCTCGCCTTGGCTGGTCGGCCCTTTGGCGCCTCGGCCGCGATGGCGCTGCGGGAACTGGCGCGGGTGATGCTGGCGTCCAGCCTTCCGGTTGGCCCGCGCCGGCTGGATGTGCTGTCGGCGGAGGAGCGGCGCGACTTGTGGCGGATGATCCATCGCGGAGAGAACGCCGGGGTGATCGCGCGCGTTGGCCCCATCCTGGCCGAGGGATCGGACGCCGAACTGCACTACCTGATGGCGCATGCCCTGCACGGCGCCGGGGGCGCGGTGGACCAGGCCGCCGCGTCCTATACGGCGGCGCTGGATGCCGGCTGGGACTGGTACTGGGTCAGGGTCGGGCGGGGCCGGCTGAACCGGGAAGCGGGGCGATCCGCCGAGGCCTTGCGTGATCTGGTGCCGGTCTTGCTGCGGCGTCCGCTACGCCGGTCGTCGATCGCGGTCGCGAAGGAAATCGCGGCCACGATCGTCCGATGGAACCGGGTCGCCCCCCGCAAGGGGGCCTGATCAGCCCCGCAGGATCGTGGCACCCACGGTGTCGAGCCCGACCGGGATGATCACATTGTCGCGCATCTGCTCGTGGAACACGGCCTGCCGTTCGGCGGGCACCAGCATCAGCAGGAAGCCGCCATTGCCGGCGCCGCACAGCTTGCCACCCAGGGCACCGGCGGCGCGGGCCTTGGCATACAGCGTGTCGATATCCGCGTTGGACACTTTCGAGGACAGGCGCTTCTTCGTCTCCCACCCCTCATGCAGCATGGCGCCGAAATCGGTCAGCATCCGCTCGGGGTCCTGGGCTTCCAGCACCGCCATGCCCTGGTCCACCAGGGCGAGCAGATGCGACAACTCGGCGTCGACGCGGCGGTCCTTGGTCTTCTCCATCTGCTCATCCAGCGTCTGGGACGCGAACCGGGTCATGCCGGTGTAGACGAGGAACAGCGACGACGTCAGCGCGTTCTGGCAGTCGCCCGACATCTGGATCGGAGAGATGCGGGTGCGCCCGTTGGTGAAGTCGAACCGGTTCAGCCCGCCGAACGCGGCGTGGTACTGGTCCTGGACGCCGACATTCTCGCTGAGCAATTCACGCTCGACGCGGACGGCGGACCGGGCGAGGTCGAGCTTGGTCAGCGTCTGCTGGCGCAGCGTGCCGATCAGGTTGAGGAAGCCGACCGTGAAGGATGAGGAACTGCCCAGGCCGCTGCGCGCGGGCAGGTCGGCGAGGATCGAGACATCCAGCGCGTCGGTGATGCCCTGGTCGGTCAGCACCGCGCGGACGACGGGATGCTGGATCGCGGCGATGTCGGTGACGGTCTCGATGCGGGAATAGCTGATGCGGTAGCGGTAATCGAGCACCGAGGCCAGCCGGAGGGCCGAGATGTAGATATACTTGTCGATCGCCATGCCGAGGACGGCGCCGCGGGCACGCTCGAAATACTCCGGGTAGTCGGTGCCGCCGCCGAAGAAGCTGATTCGCATCGGCGTGCGGGAAATGATCATCATCTGCCTGGTTCTTTCCGGAAATCCGTTGCCAGGACCATCCTTACCCCTTGTTCAAGGTCGACCGCTGGCCGCCAGTCGACGGCATTCATGAACACGGTCGAATCGAGGCTTTTGTAGCCAGCCCCTTGGAAACTGTCTGGTGGCCGCACGATCGGCGCGTCCCAATCCAGCGCCCGCAGTACCCCCTTGGCGCAATCGCCGATCGTGACCGGCTGGTTGGCGGTGACGTTCAGGATGCGGTTCTCGAAGGCCTGGTCGGCGGCGATCACGGCGTCGATCTGGTCGGAGACGAACATCAGGTCGCGCACCGTGTCCGGGCTGCCCCAGACCTCGAACCCCTCGGCGCCACGCGCGTGGGTGGCGACGGCGCGGGCGATCATGCCGGCCATGAAGTGGTCGCGGTGCTGCTCGGTATGCGCGCCGGGGCCATAGACGGTTGCCAGGACGCAATGCAGCCATTTCAGCCCATACTGGTCGCCATGCGTCTTGCAGCCGGTGATCAGGACTTCCTTGGCCAGGGCGTAACCCTCGACCGAGGGATGCGGGATGCCGGCGCGGAACATCGTCTCGGGCAGCGGCTTGTCGGATTCGGGATAGACGCAGGAACTACCGAGTGAAACCAACTTCGCCTGGGGTTGGTGGCGGCGCCAGGCTTCCAGCACGTTCAGGTGGATGCGGGCGTTGTCGGTCAGCAGTTCGGCCTGGATGTCGAACTGGATCTTGCCGGTCCGCTGCTTGGTGATCGCGTGCAGGATGCGCCCGGCCTTGGGCGCGGCCGACAGGGCTTGGTCCACCGCGGCGCGATCGGTGAAGTCTCCAGCGGCGCGTCCGATCGCATGCACGGGCCAGCCGCGCGCCTGCCAGGTCGAGACGAGATGGCGGCCGATGAAACCATCGGCGCCGAGGACGATCGTGGGTTGGTCAGCGTAGGGCATCGCGATACCACTCCATCGTCGCGCGCATGCCGGCATCGACGTCGCGGAACGGGGCCAGGCCGGGGATTTCGGCATGGACGCGTCCGCCGGTCGCGCGCCTGATCTTCACACCGGGATTGGCGCCAGGCGGAGGCGGATTGGTCCGCAGCGGCCGTTCCTTGCCGGCCGCCCGCATCGCCGCGGTGGCCAGATCGACCACCTTGGTCGTTTCCCCGCGCGCGCAGTTCATCGCCGCATGGACGCCTTCCAGGGACAGCGATGTGGCAAAGGCCTCGGCCACGTCGCCGGCATAGACGAAGTCGCGTTCGGCATCCGGGTCGCCCCGCACCTCGAACTCCGTCACGTCGCTCAGCGCGCGGATCACGAAGGCGGTGGCGACATGGCCCTCCGCTTCATCGAGCGTGTCGTGCGGCCCGTAGGGATTGGTCAGGCGCAGGCTGATCGTGTTGATCCCGGCCCGCTTCTTCCACAGATCGGCCGCGATCTCACCCCAGCGCTTGGACCAGGCATAGGCGGCTTCCCCGTCATGCGGCCAGTCGTTCAGGTCGAGCGGCCGCGTATCGTCCAGCACCGCCCAGGAGGCCGGATAGACCGCCGAACTGCTGGCGACGCGCACTTCCGTGATGCCGCGCGCGATGGCGAAGCCATAGACCGCCTGGGTCAGTGCCGTGTTGACCGACAGGATCTCCGCCTGCTGCTTGCCGAAGCGGGAGGCGAAGTAGCGGAACGCCGCGACATGGATGATCGCGGTGCGGGCGGGCAGGGGCCCCAGATCGTCCAGCCCCGCTGCCGCGATGACGCGGTCGCAGCCGGGGACCGGGGTGCCGCTGCCGGTCACGCCGATGAGGTCCACCTTGCCGGACAGCGCATCGACGATATTGCGCCCGATGAAGCCGCTCGCGCCGAACAGGACGACGGCGTCGGGCAGGCTCATCGCACGCGGTCCGCGCCGATCACCTCGACCTTCGGGACGGGCACGATGAATTCGCCGCCGGCCTTCAGGTACTCGGCTTCCTTCACGATGAACTCATCGATGAAGTTCCAGGCCAGCACCAGGTAGGCGTCGGGGCGGGGGCCGTCCTCGGCCTCGATCGGGATGCGGGTGCCGGGCATGTCGAGCCCGATCTTCATGGCGTTCTTCTCAACGGCCTTCTGCACCAGCGTCGGGCCGATGCCGAAGCTGTTGACCAGCGTCGCGCCCTTGGCCGGTGCGCCATAGGCCCAGACCGACTTTCCGCGTGCGTGGTAGTCGCGCAGGATGCCCAGCAGACGGTCGCGCAATGAAACCACCTGGGTGGCGAAATGGCGGTAGGTGCCGATGTCGCCCAGGCCCTTCGCCGTCTCGGTCGCCTGCATCCGACGGACGCTGTCCCCGATCGCGCGGGTGCCCTTGCGGGCCACATGCGCCTCGATGCTGCCGCCATGGATCGGCACCAGATCGGCCTCGAACACTTCCAGCCCGTGCCGTTCCAGCAGGGCGGACAAAGACCGCAGCGTGTAGTAGCAAAGATGCTCGTGATAGACCTGATCGAAGGCGGTGTTTTCCACCATGCCGCCGAGGTAGATCGCCTGCACGACGAAGACGCCGTCCTTGGCCAGCAGCGCCTCGATCCCCTTCACGACGCTGTGCAGTTCTTCCAGATGGAAGAACACGCCGGCGGCGGTCACGACCTTGGCGGGCCCGTGTTCGGCCAGGATGTCGCGGGCGCATTCCTCATTGAAGAAGCGGTTCCAGGTCAGCACGCCGGCATCGGTCGCCAGTTGCGCGACATTGCCCGCGGCCTCCACGCCCAGGACGCGGCAGCCGAAGGGGGCATACTGTTTCAGCCAGGTGCCGTCGTTGGACCCGATATCCACCACCAGGTCGGCGGCTCCCAGGCCATAGGCGGCGGCGATCCGCTCCGACGTCGCGCGGAAATGCGCGGGCAGGGTCTTGGTCGTGCCGGAGACATAGGGATAGTCCGAAAACATCGATTCCTTGGGAATCGTGTGGTCGATCTGCACCATCGTGCAGTCCCGGCAGAAGCCCACGCGCAGGGGGAACGAAGGCTCTACCCCCGCGGGCGTGTCGCGGCGCACCAGGCGGTTGCAGTGCGGCTGGTCGCCCAGGTCGATCACCAGCTCGACATTGTGCCCGCCGCAGCAGCGGCAGGTCATGTCCATCGTCTGCCCCGGCGGCGGGACGACCAGCTTCGAGACCGGCTCAGACATTGGCGAAGCGCCCGTTGCGCAGCATGCGGAAGCCCTTGATCAGTTCCAGGATACCGGCATCCAGCCCGTGATCGGGGGTCCAGCCGGTCTTTTCCAGCTTTTCGTTGGATACGAGATAATCGCGCTTGTCCGGATCCTCCCCGATCGGGGCGTCGAGGAAGGTGAACCCGGGCACGAGCCGCTGGATCCGCTCACACAACTGCCACTTGGTCAGGTTCGCTTCCGACAGGCCGACATTGAACGGCTCCCCCGACATCGCGTCGTAGTTGTCGAGCGCGTGCAGGAACGCCTTCACCACGTCGCGGATGTGGATGTAGTTGCGGCGGAAATGGGATTCGAACAGCACGACCGAGCGGTCATTCACCGCGCGCCAGGTCATGTCGTTCACCAGCAGGTCCAGCCGCATGCGCGGCGACATGCCGAACACGGTGGCCAGCCGCAGCGTGATGCCATGGCCGGTGGCGAGCACCGCTTCCTCGGCATCGACCTTGGTGCGGCCATACAGCGACACCGGGTTCAGCGGGGATTCCTCGGTGCAATAGGCATTGCCTGATCCGACGCCATAGCCGCTGTTGGTGGTCGGGTAGACGACGCGCTGGTCCTTCGACACGCGCTTCATCAGATCGACCACGGCATCGCGGTTCAGGCTGGTGGCGCCGATCTCATCGCGGGCACACAGCGGCGCGCCGACCAGGGCGGCCAGCGGGACCACGACATCGGCCTTCGCCACCAAGGGTCCGACGACGCGCATGTCGCGGCAGTCCCCGCGCACCGGCTCGAAATTCGGATCGGCACAGCAATGGGCCAGATAGGCATCGCCGCTGGCGAAGGTGTCCAGGACGGTGACATGCCAGCCGCGGGCCAGCATGGCCGGGGTGAGCGTGCAACCGATATAGCCGGCGCCGCCGGTCACCAGAACGCGCATGGTCCTCACTCAATCTAACAGGGTTTCAATACAGCCTGCCCACGGGAGGCGGCGGGCGCTCTATACGCGCCCGGGGCGAGCCGGCACAACTGTCGGCTGCCAATCGGGTGCGAACCAAAGTTGTGGGATCAAGCGGCGGCGTTCGATGACGCTTCTGGCTGGTTGAGATTGGCGGGTGCCGACGGCCTGTCGGCCAGCGCCGCCCACTAAGCGTCCCAGTCCCCGGTCAGACGAT
>CANJSR010000161.1 GCA_947476855.1 Acetobacteraceae bacterium | reverse complement strand
CTTGCCCCGCGGCTGGTACATGGTGCGGTTGTTGAGTTCGGCTTCCGGCTCGCTTTCGAACATCCAGTTCACGCGCGGATCGACGAAGGTCTTGGCATAGCCGATCGGGATGTGGATCCACATCGAGCGGTCCTCGCCACCCGCTTCCAGCAGCAGGACCTTGTACTTGCCCGACTCCGACAGGCGGGAAGCGAGCACGCAGCCGGCCGAACCGGCGCCTGTGACGATGTAATCGTAGGTATCGGCGTCGTTGGCCATTTGGGTCCCCTCCGTTTCGGTGGTGCGAGCATCCGACAGGGCGGCGCGGCTGGCAATGGTTCCGTCCGTGGAACCCTTGTGCGGTCACCGAACCACGACTCTCGCCGCGAGGCATCCGTGGTCTCGGCGACCTGCCGTTGATCGGGCCAGGCCTCATTTCCCACCGGCCGCATGCTCGGCTAGACTTCCGCAATGCAACACGATCCCGCCAATCCCGCCCTGGTCTATCCCTTCGCCAAGCCCCCCGCGCCCGGTGAGATCACCGAAGTCGCGCCCGGCGTGCTCTGGTTCCGGCTGAAACTGCCCTTCGCGCTCAATCACGTGAACATCTACCTGATCGAGGATGATGGCGGCTGGCTGGTCCTGGACACCGGCCTTGCCACCGACGACGGCCGCAACGGCTGGGACACGATCATGAACGGCCCGCTGGCCGGCCAGCGCCTGACCGCGATGCTGGTCACGCATTTCCACCCCGATCACGTGGGCCTGGCTGGGTGGCTGGCCGAACGATATGGCCTGCAACTGCGGATGACGCGGACCGAGTATCTGTTCCACCTCCAGGCCCGACAGCCAGGCGGGGACATGCGCGGGGAAGCCCATCGCGATTTCTACCGCCATCACGGCCTTGGCGAGGAAGTGACCGAACTGGTCATGACCCGCGGCCATGGCTACCTCCGCCGCACCACCCTGGCCCCGCCGGTCTACAAGCGCATCCAACAGGGCGACCACCAGCGCGTCGGCGGGCGGGAGTTTGAAATCCTCACCGGCGGCGGCCACGCGGTCGAGCAGGCGATGCTGCACCGCCCGCAGGAGAAGCTGTTCTTCGCCGCCGACCAGGTGATCGCGAAAATCTCCCCCAACGTCTCCGTCCATCCCATGGAGCCCGACCAGGACGCGCTCGGCACCTACCTGACCGATCTGGGCGCGCTGCGCAGGGCCGTGGGGCCGGATGTGCTGGTGCTGCCTGGGCACGGTCTGCCGTTCTACGGCCTGCATGCCCGGATCGACGAACTGACCAGCCACCACGCCGAACGCTGCGGCCTGATCGCCAAGGCCTGCGGCAAGCACCCGATGACGGTCACCGACCTGCTGCCGCATGTCTTCGACCGGGAGCTTGACCCCCACCAGATGGGCTTCGCGTTCGGGGAGGTCCTGGCGCATGTGAACTACATGCAGGGACGCGGGGAGTTGCGGGAGGAACCCGGCAACGACGGCGTGATGCGGTTCCGGACCTAGGCAGCGATCGCGGGTCCGTCCCCCACCGAATGGCGGGGGACGGAGCGTCACCTACGACTGGGGTGGTCCAAGTCGTGGATGGTGGCCCGGAGCCTGTCCTCGGGCCGGCTCTTCGCCGGACCCGGGGGGCCACCACGACGAAGCAGCACCGTTCGAAAGGTCAGTGGTTACGCCCGTCTGGTATCAGTTCGCGACGTCGCCGCCTTCCCGCCGAGCCTGCGCGACGGCCTCGCGGGCGGCCTTGGCCATGAGGCCGGAGTCGTTCGCGATCGTCGCAAGCTGGAAGCCCATCTTGAACATCCGCGCGGCATAGGACCCGGTCGCGTTGTGCAGGCCGGCGAACTTGCCGTGCTTCTTGCAGGACGCCAGCAGCTTCTCGTAGATCGCGAGGATGACCGGCTCCTCCCGGTCCAGGGTCGGGATCATGCCGAGCGACAGCCCCATGTCGGACGGGCCGATATAGATGCCGCTGATCCCCGGGACCGACAGGATTTCGTCGATGTTGTCGATGCCGGCCTGGGTCTCGATCATCGGGATCACCAGGATTTCGTCGTTGGCGGTCCTCTGGTAGCTGCTCGCTTCTCCGTACATCGCCGCCCGGATCGGCCCGTTGGAGCGCTTGCCCAGCGGCGGATACATGCAGGCATCGGCCAACGCCTTCGCCTCGGCCGCGTTGTTCACCATCGGGCAGATGATGCCCATCGCCCCGCCGTCAAGGCACTTGCCGATGATCCCCGGCTCATTCCACGGCACGCGCACCATCGGGGTGACCGGGTGCGCCTGCATGGCCTGGAAGCACTGCACCATGGACTGATAGTCCTGCACGCCGTGCTGGATATCGACGGTCACGCTGTCCCACCCGCACTGGGCCATGACCTCGGCCGAGAACCCGGACGGGATCGCCAGCCAGGCGTTGACGGCGGCCTTGCCGGCCGCAAGGCGAGCCTTGAGTTTATTGGACATCTGGAGATTCCCCCGGTCTGATGGAAACAGCCGGCACGCTAGGCGCGGGGACCAACAGCGTCAACGCGGGAAGACCGGTGGGCATGAGTATGCCTTCTTCAGTAATGAGTAGTTACCCTCAGATGTATTGAATGGTCGTTATGCTGTGCCCACCTCAGGTGCAGGCGGCATGCCGGTTCTGAAACGGCAATAAGCGGTTGCCGAATATTGCGCCCAGATTGAACCCGCCGACGTTGAACCCAGCGTGCGCGCCGCCTGTCATCCATGCAAAAGGCATTCGACATGAAGATCATCACCACACTCATTCTGGTCGGCACCGTCGGCATTCTCGGTGCATGCGGGTCCAGTGAGCCTGGCCGTGTCCAGGGCGGCGCCGCGGCGGGTGCCGCGACCGGCGCGACGGTCGGCTTGGTCGGCGGACCGGTTGGCGTGGCCGCTGGCGCCGTCATCGGCGGCGGGGCCGGTGCCCTGACCGGTGCGACCACGACGCCCGAGCAGGTCGATCTCGGCAAGCCGGTCTGGGACAAGAAGTAACCCCGCACCCAGCACCACCTCCGCGGCACCGCCCATCCGGGCGGCCCGCCTTTACCCACCGCGACTGGATGGGACGGAATCGGAGGGGCCCGCGGGTCCGCCCAGACGCATGCCATTTGAGGAAGGTCTGATATCATGAGCAAGGATCGAAACACCCAGGCGAAGGTCGCCAAGCCGCACGCGCATTTTGATGGCCCGGCCGACGTCGTGACCGACCCGGTCCTTTCGAAGGACGAGAAGAAGGAAGCCCTCGAGGCAATGGAGCAGGATGCCCGGCAGTTGCTGGACGCGTCCTCCGAGGGGATGACCGGCGGTGAGCCGAACAATCTGCATGAAGTCCTGGACGCCAAGGACTCCCTGGAACTGTCCCCCGTGGCCCAGGCCTACGACGTCGTGGTCAAGGACCTCCGCTCCACCCTGCACACCGGCGTTAGCCAGGCAGAACGGGTCGAGGTCGAACAGGCGCTGACCGCGCTGGACGCCGTCGCGCGGGCCACCGCCGTTAAGCCCGATCCCAGGATCGTCACCACCAAGGAGGATGGCGTGCCGACGCCCGGCTCCGAGGCGGAGATCGAGGACGAGATCGCCCGCGAAAAGCTCGACCCGTAGAGCCTGCGCCGTTCGGGCACCGTCATCAGCCAACAGGAAGGAACCCCGCCATGTTGTGGGACGCGTCATCCATGAAGGGCTATTCGATCGAGGCCACGGACGGTCCGATCGGCACGATCAGCGACTTGCTGTTCGACGATACCGACTGGAAGGTCCGCTGGCTGGTGGTCGACACCGGAGACTGGCTGCCCGGCCGCAAGGTCCTGCTGCCGCTCTCGGTCCTGGGCCAGCCCGACGCGACGCAGCGCGCCCTGTCGGTCACCCTGACCATGAAGCAGGTCGAGGACAGCCCCAATATCGAGGCGGACCAGCCAGTCTCCCGCCGGACCGAGGGCCATCTGTATCGCCATTACCGCCATGAGCCCTATTGGGGCGGCGGCATTTTCCCGCTCGACGACCAGATGGCGACGCCCGTCCTCACGCCCCTCGGCTATGCCGACATGGGAGCGCGCGTGACCGACGACCTCTACGTCGCCGCCAACGAGGGCGATCCGCATCTGCGGAGCATCGCCGCCGTCACCGGCTACCATATCGCCGCGACCGATGGAGAGATCGGCCACGCCGAGACATTCCTGTTGGACCTGGCGGGCTGGTCCATTCGCTACATTGTCGTCGACACACGGAACTGGTGGCCCGGCGAAAAGGTGCTGATCTCGCCACCGATGGTGGAGCGGATCGATTGGCCGAACAAGCTGGTTCACGTGAAGGTCGACCAGCAGAAGATCAAGGATGGCCCGCGCTACGATCCGATGATCACGGTCGACGGCGCCTATGACGAGAGTTTCCTGACCTACTACGGCATCCGCTGGACTGCGGCCTGAAAGGAGAGATCATGCGTTATGTTCTGATGTGGCTGGTCGGCATTCCGATCCCGATCCTGATCGTCCTGTATCTCCTGGGCGTCGTCTGATCACCCGGAACAACCAGACCCGATCGTCCAGGTCCACCACGGACCTGGACGAGCACTTCATGCGCACCGCCATCGATCTGGCGCGCAAGGCCGAACGGCGGCCGGGCCTGGCACCGATCGGCTGCGTGATCGTGGCGGGGGGTGCGATCCTCGCCGAGGGCAGCAACGAGGTTGCCCTGCAGAACGACCCGACCGCCCACGCCGAGATCGTCGCCATCCGGCGGGCCGCCGAGAGCGGGGCGACGACCGAACTCCGCGGTGCGACGCTGTACTCGACGCTGCAACCCTGCGGCATGTGTACGATGGCCGCGATCTGGGCCCGCGTCGGCCGCATCGTCTATGGCGCCGAACGCCATCAGGTCCACGAGATGTATTTCGACGCGCGCCATCTGGACACGATCGACTTCATCGGCGACGCCTTCCGCGATGATCTTCCCGTGGTCCCCGGCGTGCTGGGCAAACAATGCGCCGAACTGTATTTCAAGCCCGGCGATGTCATTCCAAAGGCCGAACAGGGCAATATCTGATCAACCCGCCAGTTCCAGCACCGCGTCCAGCAGGACCCGAGCGCCCAGCGCGACCTGCTCCTTGGTCGAATACTCCTTCGGATTATGGGTGATCCCGCCCACGCTCGGGATGAACAGCATGGCACTCGGGCAATGCGGCGCGACCAGCACCGAGTCATGGCCCGCCGCCGCCGTCATGTCCCGCGTGCTGAGCTGCCGGTCCCCAGCCTTGCGCCGCAGCAGCGCCCCCAGCGCCGGGTCGAAATGGACCGGCCCGAAGGTCGTGTAGGGATCGACGTCGATCGTCACCCCGCGCCGCGTCGCGATCGCCGCCAGCTCCGCCCGCAACGCCGCCTCCATCTCGATCGCCCGCGCGGCCTCATCATGGCGGACATCGCAGTGCAGCCGCGTGACGTTGGAGACATTGCCCCGCGCGTTCGGATAATTCTCGATCCATGATGCCGAGGCACGCCCACCCGGTTCCGCCGCCAGGGCAATCCGTTCCACGGCCAGGATGACCTCGGCCGCCGCCGCCAGACTGTCCCTTCTCCGCCCCATCACCGTCGGCCCCACGTGGCTCGGCTCTCCGGTCACGACCAACTGGAAGTAGCGGGCGTGCATCGTGCCGGTGACGATGCCGATATCGGTGTTCGTGGCCTCCATCACCGGCCCCTGCTCGATATGGCCCTCCAGCCAGCAGGCCCAGTCGCGCGGTCCGGGGACCAGGGAACCGCCCTGGCCGGAGGCAGCCAGCGCCTCCCGTACCGACACGCCATGATCGTCCGTGGTGGAGAGCGCCGTCTCAAGTGCAAGGTCCCCGGCGAAGACGCGGCTGCCCATCATGGCGGGGCGGAAGCGGCTGCCTTCCTCATTCATCCAGTTGACCAGTTCCAGCGGGGCGGCGGTCGTCACACCGGCGTCATGCAGGGCCCGCAGCACCTCCAACCCGGCCAGCACGCCGAACACGCCATCGAAGCGCCCGCCGGTCGGAACGGTGTCGAGATGGCTGCCGAACGCGACGGCCTGGCGCGACGGATCGGTTCCGGGACGGCGGAGGAACATGTTGCCGATCGCGTCCTGCTCCACCCGCAGGCCCAGCGGACGGACCCAGTCCAGCAACAGCGCGCGGGCGGCCGCATCCTCGGGCGTCAGGGCCATCCGGTTGCTGCCGCCCTCGGGCGTCGGTCCGATGGCGGCGATACGCATATGCGCGTCCCAGAGGCGGTCGGCATCGATCTCGGGCGTCATGGCGGGTCCTTCCAGGCGGGTGGCGGGACCAGAAACTTCGCGCGTCTGGTGACGGGGTGTCGAGGGGTGTCGCGTTGGGCCTCACTTCGTCCTGGCGGGCTCGCGGGGTGGCGCGTTGGCCCTCCCCTTCGTCATGGTCGGGCTTGCCCCGACCATCGCCAGGGCCCCCGGCGTTCGAAAATCCCGGGCAATCCCCACCGCCAGAATCCCGGGCGATGGCCGGGTCGAGCCCGGCCAGGACGGGAAGGCCCAGGCTCGGGGGGGCGATTGCCCCGCACGTTGTCCCCCCACGGACTTGGCCGTTCAAGCCGCCATCAGCATGTCCCCCAGCTTTTCCAGCAGGTAATCGGAGTCGCCCGGATCGGCCGGCGCGTCCTCCTGCGTCAGGACACGTGTGATGACACGCGTCCGGAACCGTTCCAGGTCGTGCGCCTGCCCATCCAGCCGGGTCTCGTCCACGACCTCCACCGCCGCGCGGACCATCGGCAGCAGGGCCGCCGGCATCGCGGCCTTGCGATACAGCGACAGAAGCCCGTTCCCGCCCGGGTCGTGGACAAGCAACCGGGCATTGTCGACGGAAATCCCGGCCAAGGCCGCCATCGCCGCCTCGAAGAACGCGATGTCCCCGGTGCACAGCGCCCGCACCACCAGGGACGGCGTCAGCCGCTTGGTGTGCTGCATCTGGGAAACCATGCGGAGCAGGTTCGGCTCATCCGCGCCGGCGCTCAGGCGCAGGATCGCGTCTTCCCGCCCGCGCATCACCAGGTCGCTGGCCAGCGCCGGCGACATCGCATGGTTCTGCACCAGATGATTCTGCAGCCGCCGGGACACGAGCACGGCAAGCCGTTCGGCGACCGTCATCGGCAGGCTGTCGCGGTGGACCATGCTCTCCTTCACCAGGTCGCTGTCGGCGAAGCGCTCCACCGCCTTTTCCATGCTGGCGTCGCTGACCTGCGCGGTGGGGTTGGACATCAGGGTCGCCACCGCTTCCTCATGCGCATGGTCGATCAGCACGTCCGAGACGACCTCGGACAGATGCGGCCGGCTGGCGATCGAGGTCTGCTTTTCCGGCGACCCGCCGCGGACCAGTTCGATCAGGTCCTCATCCGTCAGCACGAGCGACTCGCCCAGGATCGGCAAAGCGACCGATTCGATGTCGGCGGCCATCCGCAGGGCGACATCGCGCGGCAGGTCGCGGGCGTGGCGGAGATTGTTGGACAGGGTGGCACGGACCGTGACCTCCACATCACGGGCGAGCAGGCGGACGATGTCCTGGGCAATGGCGAGTTCGCCGGCCGAGAGGGTTTCCCCCGTCACCTGCCCCCCGAGTCGTTCGGCCAGGTCGGCGCGCGCGTCGGCGGAGGGATCGGAGAGAAGGCGGGCAACATCCGCGGTCGAGAGCAATCCGGGCATGGGACACCATGGCTGAGGTTTCAGCCGATGATGCCCCCAACAGATGAATCCCAGGTTAACGCGCCGCGATTGAATGCGCCGATCACCCCGCCGCGTGCAGCCGTTCGGCGATGAGGGGGGCGGCGGCATCCGACATGCCCCGCCCCTGGTGACCCACGCCCACCACGTCGATGACCCGCCAGGCGCAGGTCACGCCCAGCGCCTCGGCCGCCTGCTGGCCGGCGCGGAGATAGTTGTGCGCGCGTTCATACCGTGTCGCGCCCTGCCGGTTCGATCTTGGGCCCTTGGGGAAGAAGCGGCCGGTGGTCTTCGTGTCCTCGGTCCCGGCCATGACGGTGATCGGGAAGGCCAGGATTTCGCGCAGGCGATCCGGGGTAACCTCGGTCTCACCCAGGCCAAAGGGCCAGGGGATGTCCAGGTCGGGCATCGCGTAGGTGCCGGCATTGGCGCTGACGGCGATGGCGACCCGGCCGCGGTAGCCGAACGACAGCATCCGGTGCACCAGTTGCCCGCCGGCCGAGTGGCCGAACTGCCCATAACGCTCCCGCGTCGTGATGCCCTGCGCGCGCATCGCGTCGAACAGGCGGGGGATGATGCCGAAACTCCAGGCCTCCCGCGGGTTCGCGGTGCCGTCCTTGGCATGCAGGTTGCCGAAATTGTACCAGAGATAGGCCGGGAAAGTGGCTTCCGGAAACTCGATCGAGACGACGAACAGGTCGAGGTCGCGGGCATGGTCGACCCAGTAGTCGCGGTAGTCCCGACCATTGCGAGCAACGCCGTGATGGACGAACAGGACCGGGGTATCCGGGCGGTGGCGGTCGGGGCCGGCGGTGTGGAGGATGAGGGTTTGCCCCGGGAAGGCCGGGTCTTGATACGGCAGGCTGGCGTTGGCCAGGGTCAGCGGGGAAAGGTCGGTCATGGGTCCCTTATTGCCATCCGGGGGGGGCGCCGTCGAACCGGTTGATGGCGGTGCCTCATGGGAGGCGATCCGGGGATTGGGGGATGGTTCTCACGGTGCATGGGGTCATACCGCATGCAAAATTCCATCTGCCCCCTCCCCGCATGAGGGGGAGGATTGGGTTGGGGGGGATCCGCCGCACGGGCCGGGGTGAGGAAAAGGCTCTGGTCTGGGTTGGCGCGGTTTCACCGGACATGGGGTTGGACCATGCGCAAAAAGACCGTGCCCTTTCGGATGGGCTGCGGTCTGGATTGTCGTTGCGTGATTCAGCACGGAGAAGCAGGGAGGAGTCACGAGGGATGAGGAGGAAGGGGGATATCCCAGGCCGGCGCTCGAACGCGCTCCGTCGTTCTCCGTGACGTCCTTCCTGCTTCTCCGTGCTGTATCGCGGAGGCCTGTTCCCATGCCGAACCGCCGTCCCTTCCCCCGGGCGCACCCCGGTTCTCACGGTGCATGGGGTGTTACCGCATACAAAAACCCCAGGGCCGCGCTCACCGGACATGGGGTTGGACCGTCTGAAAATTTTGGTTCGGCTCGGCCATCACGTAACGTTCATCATTTGTTCCCCAATAGCCGATCGCTCGGCTCCTAGGCAACCGCGTCATCAAGCGCCGGACCACCCCGTCCGGCCGGGGCCAGAAGGACACCGTCCTTCCGGCCCCCGGCCGAAGAGCTACGCCGCCTTGGCGACGGCCCGCTTGGCGACCACACCCACCAGATGCGCGCGATACTCGGCGCTGCCGTGGATGTCGTTGTTCATGTCATCGGCCGGCGTGGACACGCCATCGAGTGCGCCAGGCGTGAAGCTGGCGGCCAGCGCCTTCTCCATGTCGGCATGGCGGAACACGCCACCCTGCCCCGCGCCGGTCACGGCCACGCGCACGCCGCCCGCGGTCTGGGCCACGAACACGCCGACCATCGCATAACGCGACGCCGGGTTCGGGAACTTCTCATACCCGGCCTTGGCGGGGATCGGGAACTCGACCGAGGTGATGATCTCGCCCTGCTCCAGCGCCGTGGTGAACATGCCCTGGAAGTAGTCGTCGGCGCTGATGGACCGGCGATCGGTCTTGATCGTCGCCCCCAGCGCCAGCACCGCCGCCGGATAGTCCGCGGTCGGGTCGTTGTTGGCCAGCGAGCCGCCGAT
>CANJSR010000160.1 GCA_947476855.1 Acetobacteraceae bacterium | reverse complement strand
TCGTCATGGGCGGGCCTGACCTGCCCATCGCCAGGGACTCAGTCGGTTGATATAATGGGGAAAACCCATCACGGGAGTCCCTGGCGATGGATGGGTCAAGCCCATCCATGACGGAGAGGGGGGCACCGTCGTTGCGCCAGATTCTACCGCCCCGAAACCACAGCCTGGGACGCTTCCGCGCCCCAAGTGTCACCTACAGCTTGGGCCGCTTATCGGCCCAAGGCTGAATGGCCTCGAACGCCGCCGAGGCCTGCAGCACGCCCAGGTCGTCAAACCGCTTGCCGACGATCTGCAAGCCCACCGGCAACCCGGCCGGGGTAAACCCGCACGGCACGCTGGCCGCCGGGTTCCACGACATGTTGAACGGATAGGAGAATTCAGCCCAGCTCACCCAATCCCACGCATGGTTGGGCCAATGATCCGGCATCAGCTTCTCGGCCGGGAAGGCGGCGACCGACACGGCGGGGGTCAGCAGGAAGTCCCAATCCTCGAACCAGCGATGGATCGATGCGATATAGGGCATCTTCCGTTCCCGCGCCGCCTGGTAGTCGGCGATCGAGACATTGTCCGACGCCTTGATGCAAGCAACCAGCCCCGGGTCCATCTGGTTCTCCCACCGCGCCAGATGCGGCTTCAGGCGGGTCATGTGGGCGGACCAGAAGAACCGGATCAGCTCCGGCCCCGGCGCGGCCCAGGGGGTCTTCACCTCCTCCACGATCGCGCCGAGTTCCGTGAACCGCGCGACGGCGGCCTTGACCAGGTCGGCGACCTCGGGATCAACGCGCGCCACGCCCAGATCGGGGCTATAGGCGATGCGCTTGCCCTTCACCCCCTCATGCAACCGCGCCAGATAATGCGCCGGCCCAGCTTCGAGGGTGGTGTAATCGAGCGGGTGGGGCCCCGCCATCACCTCCAGCATCAGCGCACTGTCGGCCACGGTACGGGTCATCGGCCCCATATGCGACGTCATGTCCCCCGTGCTCACCGGATAATACGGCACCCGCCCGAAGCTCGGCTTGATCCCGAAAATGCCACAGAAATGCGATGGCATGCGGATCGAGCCCGCCCCGTCGCTGCCCTGGTGCAACGGCCCGAACCCGGCCGCCGAAGCCGCGCCCGCCCCCGCCGAGGACGCGCCGGCGTTCATCCCATGCTTCCACGGATTATGCGTGATCCCGGTCAAAGGGGAGCGGGAAACGCCCGTCCAGCCGAACTCCGAGGTCGTGGTCTTGCCCAGGATGATCGCGCCTTCTTCCTGCAGGCGCGGCACGACGGGGGTGTCCTCGGTCGGCCGGTTGCCCTCGAAGATCTTGCTGCCGCTTTGCGTCGGCATGTCCTTGGTGATCGCCAGGTCCTTGATCGTGGCGGGAAGCCCGTGCAGCCGGCCGAGGCGCTGGCCCGACATCAACGCCGCTTCGGCCTTGCGGGCGCCGTCCATCGCCTGGTCGGCGGCCAGATGAGCGAAGGCGTTCACCTTCGGCTCCAGCGCCGTGATGCGCTCCAGCAGGGCGCCCATGTATTCCACGGGGGAAAGCTTCTTGGTGCGGATCAGTTCCGCGGCCTCGGTGGCGGGCATGAAGCCCAGGGTTTCGGAGTCCATGCGGCTTCCCCTGCTGACGGTGGCATGATCGTAGCGCGGCCGGGGGTTCGGGCAAGGTGTGTCCTTGCCCAAATGCGGATGCTGGCGACGTTCGGCCGTGCCGCACGCGCGATCGAGCCCATGCGGTTACCGAATCGTCATATGGACCAGCCGGGTCCGGCGGTTGATGATTCGCGGCCCAGCCTCATTTCACAAAGGACCTCGTCGCGTCGCGCTGGACCGTTCCGGCAGGGGAGACGGGCTTTCCGGTTAATGGAGGTGTTCGTGAGTGACAGGAATCTCGGCGATAGCAGGGTCGCTTTGGAAGAAGCCTTCTTCGCCCGCGAAAGCGAGAAACTGCGGCAGCAACTTCGCGATCTGGACAACACCAAGCGGAAGAAGGAAGCCCTCGCGGCGGCGTCCGGCATCACCAACGATGCCGTGCTCGACAAGCTGGCCGCGCTGAACATCAGCAGCGAGACCGTGGCCGCGCTGGCGCTGGTGCCTTTGATCGCGATCGCCTGGGCCGACGGCAGCCTCGACGACAAGGAGCGTGCCGCGATGTTCGCCAAAGCCCAGGAGGAGGGCGTGACACAGGGCGATGTCAGCCATGACCTGTTCGAGCGTTGGCTTTCGGAGCGGCCCCCCGCGAATCTCCTCGGCATATGGAAGGACTACGTCCGCTCCTTGGTGGAGAACATGAGCGCGGAGGACAGGCGGTTCTTCAAGGGGCGCGTGCTGGACCGCGCGCGCGGCGTGGCGGAGTCGGCCGGCGGGTTCCTGGGCATGAACAAGGTGTCGGCGGCCGAACAGAAGGTGCTGGACGAACTGGCGAGCGCCTTTCCGGACTGATTGGCAACCAGACGACATCGCGCCAGCGGGGGCGGGGTCCCCCTTCCATCCCGAAACCGACGATCCGTAACGCGACAGCCGCCCCGGCCGGTGCCATCATCCCGCCCAACCAACCAGGCGGGAGGAAACAGCAATGCGGCGCGTCGTCATGGTCATCCTGGACGGGTTGCGGCGGGACTTCGTCACCGAGGCGCAGACCCCCAACCTCGTGCGCTTTGCCCAGCAGGCCCAATGGTTCAAGGCGTTTCGCAGCGCCTTCCCCTCGGCGACGCGGGGCGTGTCCGCGACCTTTGCCACCGGCTGCCACCCCGCCCGTCACACGTTGCAAGGCAACGCCGTCGCGCTGCTGGAGGACGGGGTCCTGGTGCCGCATGACGTCGGCCGGCCGGGGTTCCTGCAACACAAGAAGCGCGTGACCGGCCATTCCCTGGCGGTTCCGACCCTGGCGGAGCGGCTGGCGCCGCATGGCGGGGCGGTCGTGTTCAACAACGTCTCCCCCGGCGCCGCCCGCGCGCACGATCCGGACGGGTTCGGGCTGGTCTATCACCGCGCGGTGTCCCTCGGCCCGGGCCTGGTCCCGGCCGCCGATCCGCTGCGCGTCACGCTCGATGCCGCGGGAGACCGCGCCATGACGGAACGCTTCCTGGCCGAGGCCGTGCATGCCAACCGCCCGCCCTTCGCCCTGCTGTGGTGCGGGGAACCGGATCACATCCAGCACAATGTCCCCCTCGGTTCCCCCGAGCATCTGGCCGTCCTGCGGGAAGCCGATCGGCACGCCGGCATGGTGATCGACGCGGTGGCGCGGGAGCGGGCGAACGGCGACGACATCATGTTGATCATCGGCTCGGACCACGGGCATGAAACCGTCCGCGGCGTGATCGATGTCGAGGCCGAACTGATTGCCGCCGGCCTGAAGGCGGGGCCGGACTCAACGGATATCGTCAGCCTCGCGAACGGTACCGCGGCCCTCATCTACCTCGATCCGTCACGACCCGATCTCCGCGAGCCGCTGGGCGCCTTTCTGCGTGCCCAGGCCTGGGCGGGGGAGGTGATTGCCGCGGACGACCTCGGGCGCATCGGGCAGGCGGATCACCAGGGCCTGGCCTTCGCGGTGTCGATGGCGGCGGACGGGGCATGCAACGAATACGGCGTGCCCGGCCGTTCCCTGGCGGCGAAGCCCCGCTGGGACAAGGCGGATCGCCTCGGCTGCGGGCAACATGGCGGGCTGGGGGTGTTCGAGCAGTCACCCGTGCTGATGATCGACGGTGCCGGGTTCGCGGCCGGGGCGGCCAGCGATCAGCCGGCGCGGATCGTGGACCTGGCGCCCACGATCATGCGGCATCTGCGAGTTCCAGCACCCGGGATGGACGGCCAGCCGCTTCAGGCGGCGCATTGAAGGCAACCAGGGCGGCAACCGCGGCGGTCACCCGGCGCATCGGGGTCAGCCAGTCCATCGCTTCCTCCTGCCGGAAGATCGTCAGGGAGGGGTACCACGGGCTGTCCGCGCGTCCGTGCAACCAGCGCCAGCAATTGTCGACGCGGTCCAGCATGAACACCGGCTTGCCCATCGCGCCGGCCAGATGCACGACTGATGTATCGACGCTGACCACCAGATCGAGGTTGGCGATGATCGCCGCCGTGTCCGAGAAGTCCCGCACCCGGGGCATCGGGTCATGCAGCCTCGGGTGGCCGGTGCGATCCCCGCCGGCTTGCAGGCTGACCAGCGTCACGCCCGGGATCGCCGCCAGAGGTGCGAAATCATCCAGGCGGGCACTGCGCCGCCGGTCGAGGGCGGTGAAGCCGGGCAGCCACGGCCGAGCCTGCCCGGACCAGACGATGCCGACGCGGAAGCCGTGCCATGGCAACGCATCCGCCCAGGCCGCGACCAAAGCCGGATCGGGCGTCAAATAAGGGGCCGACGGCACCGAGGCGGGCGTGCTGGCGAAGGCGCGCGGCAGGCTGAACATCGGGATATGGAAATCATGCGCCGGCACCGGTCCGCCGGCCGCGATCGCCGTCACGCCCGGCAGGCGGCTGACGACCCGCAACAGGGTCTCTGGCACCCACGCCAGGACCCGTGCCCCGCGTTGGGCCAGCAGCGGGAGGTAGCGCATGAAATGGAGCGTATCGCCGAACCCTTCCTCATGCGTCGCCAGGATCGTCACGCCCGTCAGGTCGCCGATCGTTTCCAGGTCCGGCAGCAGGGAACTCAAGGGCAGGCCGCGACGATCGGGTGCGCGCAGGCGGGCGTCGTAGTCGGGCCAGGCCTCCGCCCAGCGGCCAGCTTGCAACAGCGTGACCGCGCGGTTTGTCCGCAACGTGGTGTCGGCGGGCGCGAGGGCCAGGGCTCGATCATGCGCGGCCATAGCGTCCCGAAACCGGCCCAGGACCTTCAGCATCATCCCCAGGTTCGACCACCCGCCCGCCCGGTCCGGCGCGCGGGCCACGAGGCGGGAAAACCGCTCCGCCGCCGCCGCGAATGAACCCTGGTCGGCCAGCGCCATCCCGGCCAGATGCAGGGTTTCGGGGGTTTCCAGCACGTCGCGCAACACCGCCAGCGCCTCGGCTGCCCCGTCGTGATCCACCAGCCATGCGGCGAAGGCGGGTCGCAAGGTCAGATCGAGGCGGACACATGCGCGAAACAGCCGGACCGGCAGGTCGGCATCCTCCCGCTCCAGCACCTCGGCGAGCGCAATGCACGGATGGGGTCGGTCCGGGCGCAGGCGGGCGACCTCGGCCAGGATCGGCGCCGCACGTTCCGGTTCCCCGCCCGTCGCGATGGCGAGGCCCAGCATGAGCATCGCCTCCTCATCATCCGGCGTGGCCGCCAGACGGGCGCGGGCCACAGCCTCGGCCTGGTACCATTGCTGGCCTGAGGGAGCAGCCGACAGAGAAAGCGTGTGCATGGGTGGGACTCCGATCCATGGACGGAGTGTCACGCGGAAAGATTAACGAAGCGTAAACATACCCGAGTATCAGCGCCCCTCGCGACGCCAGGCCAGGACCAGGAGGGCCAGCATGAGCGGCAGGGACACCCAGCCAGGCAGCAGCGTCAGCGCCGAGACCCCGGTGACGACGTGATCGCGCCGCTTCTCCAACCCGATCCAGGACCCGCCGGTGGCCGAACGTCCGCCCTCCACCCGCCGCAGATCGGGCAGATCGGGGCTGGCGGCGGTGCCGAGCCACTGGGTGCCGCCGGTGGAGGCGCGGACCAGGGGGGCAAGGATCGTGGCGGTGGCCCGCAGGTCGGCGAGTTCCATCGGGTTCGCCGCGCCCGCCGCGGCAAAGGCGGTCAGGGTCCCGTCCGTCGCCTGCCAGACACCCGGCATCGGGGCCGGCAGGCTGGCGCGCATCCGGCCGGGGGAGGCCTGGGTCAGCGGCAGCGTCCGCGTGGCGCCATCGGGATCTGTAACGGTAACCACCGTCGCGGCGCCCGGATCGGTCGACCGGCGTTCCAGCATCAGGCGGCCGTCGACGACGCGGGCGGTCAGGGCGTTTTCCTCAAGCTCCGGCTCCCGCATCAGCCAGTGCGCGATGCGGCGCAGCAGTTCGGCCTGCGGCCCGCCCCCCTCATGCCCCCGCGACCACAACCAAATCTGATCCGACAACAACAAGGCCGCTCGGCCTTCCCCCACACGGTCCAGCGCCAGCAGCGGCGCCCCATCCGGGGACTGCATCAGGATATCGCCGCGGGCCTGGAGCGGTTGGATGCGGCGGTACCAGGGACCCCAGGTCGGCGGTGTCTCGGCCGTGACGGCGGGGGAGGCCGGTGGGTTGGCGCCCGTGAGGCGTTCCGTGACCGGGTGGCGCTGGCCGATGTCGCTGACCTCGGGCAGGAACCGCCCCTCGATCACCGCATTCATCCGCAGCGGTGCGGCCGGCAGGACCTGGCCCAGCGGCGTGGCGGCCAGGCTGCCCGGCCCGGAATACTCCGGCCCGACGCTCAGCAGCAGCGCCCCGCCGCGGCGGACCCGGTTGGCGATATTGGCCATGTAGGGCATCGGCAGCAGGCCCCGGTTCTGGAACCGGTCGAGGATGATCAGGTCGAACTCCCCGATCTTGTCCTGGAACAACTCGCGCACCGGAAAAGCGATCAGCGCCAGTTCGGTCAGCGGTGTCAGGTCGTCCTTCTCCGGCGGGCGGAGAATGGTGAAATGCACCAGGTCGACGGATGGATCGGCCTTGAGCAAACGCCGCCACGTGCGTTCCCCCGGGTGCGGTTCGCCGGAGATCAGCAGGACCCGCAGGCGGTCGCGGACGCCGTTGATCTCGATCACCTGCCGGTTGTTGTGGCGGGAAATCTCCCCCTCCAACGGGCTGGCGGCGAGTTCCACGACCGTCGGGCCGGCGCGGGCGATCGGGATTTCGATCTGGCGTTCCCGCCCGACCGGGACGCTTTCGGCGCGGGGCGGTTCGCCGTCGCGGCGGATGGTCAGGGTGGCGGTCGCGTTGGCGGCGGCGGGGACACCCAGATCCTCGATCACCACGCGCAGGGAGACGGCCTGGCCGACGATGCCGTAGCCCGGGGCCTCGATGATGCGGATGCGGCGGTCGGTTTCCTCCCGCCTCGCCGGGATCAGGACATGCAGCGGGCCGGCGCCCGGGGTGGCGGGCAGGTCGTGGATCTGACCGTCGGTGATGGCGATCGTGCCGGCGTGGCGGGCGCGGGGGATATCGGCGAGGGCACGCTCGATCGCGGCGAACAGGTTGGTGCCGGTGTTGCCGGCCTCGGGCACCAGGACGGTGCGGAGTTCGAGGTCGGGGAAGCGGGCGGCCTGTTCGGCGATTCGGGCGCGGGCGGCCTCGGCCAACGCGGTGCGGTCGCCGATGCCCATGGAGGCTGACTGGTCGACCACCAGCAGGCCAATGTCGTTCAGGTTATGGCGGGATTCCTGGACCAGCCGCGGGCCGGCGAGCCAGCCGATCAGCACCGCGAAGGACAGCGCCCGCAGCCAGATTCCCCCGGCCCTGCGCCACAGGCCGAGCGCGATGAGCGCGAGGGAGAGCGCGCCGATGAGCCCGATGAGGAGGGGATCGATCAGCGGGTCGAAGCGCAGCGCGGTGAAGGCGAGATCGGGGCGCATGGGTGGGCGGAGCGTCGCAGGGTCGGCCGCCGGTGTCGAGGCAATTTGGTGGGGGGATGGCGCAGACCCGTCCGGCACCACGGTCATCACGTGGCTGCAACGCAGGACGACCCTTTCGGCGGCGAAGAGGATCGTGCGTCACGTCGACCCACATTCACCCCATCAACCGACAAGAGCGATCGTCGTAGGCGATGTGGCTTCCTCCGGCACTTGCGTCAGAATTTGCATTCGTGTTACCGAAGTTCTGTCAATCTTACTGTTGGTTTCGTTTTGAGACGGCCAACTCTGCCACTTCCCAAGTCCTTGAGGAAACCAGATGCGCCGATCTTCTCTGGGTCTAGTGTTACTCGGGCTCGCACTCGCCGGCTGTCAACCCGTCGATCCAGAGTGGGCCAATAAGGAAGCATTGAAGATCGGCGCGCCGCGAAGCAATGCAGAGGAAATTCGTGACCGACAGATCGGACGGTTCCAGGTCAAATCTGAGGAGCGGCTGTTGGTCGAGGCAACCCAAGTGCTCCAGGACCTCGGGTTTACGATCGAAGAGAGCACGCACCGGTATGGCGTTCTGGCCGGCAGTAAAGATCGAGATGCCACAGAAGCCGGCGAGGTAGCCGGGCAGATTGTCTTGACCGTGGGATTAGCCCTGCTGGGAGTTCATTACAACCCGGTGTGGGACACGGACCAGGTGATCAGGGCGACCCTGACAACTCAACAGGTCGGCATCGGAGAGGCAACTCTGCGTGTTTCATTCGAACGCATCGTCACCAATACGCAGGGCCTCTCCCGCGTCGAAGAGTTGTCGGCGCCAGAATTCTCGCAAGGCTTCTTTGACAAAGTGCGCACCGGCTTGGTGCGTGAGGGTTAAGGTGATGCGCACTCTACCGATCCTGGGCTTGATTGCATTTTTGGCCGGCTGTGTAGCGCCCGACCCAGCTCTCACGTTCGTGCCAAGCAAAAAGAGCGCCGTGGAGTTGCGCAGTGCGCAGACGCGTTTGGTGCCAGGTGAACCAGACGTTGTGATGCGTGGTGTCGTGGCCACACTTCATGACCTAGGCTATCGGATCACCAAAGCCGAACCTGGAGCGGGGACAGTTTCGGCCACTCGTCAGGTAGCTCTCCGCATGGCAGTCGTCGTGCAACCACGTCCCGGTAACCAATCGGTGGTAAGGGCAAACGCAACGATCATCGCAATGCGAGAAGAGGCGCAGGTCGACTCACCTCAATTTTATGATCTCAATTTTTTTGCTCCACTCGGTGCTACGATGCACAGACAACTGGTTGCCGTCCCGGAAGACTTGGTTGCTCCCGAGCCGGTCCAACCAGTAGCAGAACTTAATACTGCCAAGGCGCGGCAGGCGGCGGCGGCCACGTCGACCCGCCCGTCCGCGACCACCCCGCCAACAGGAACAAAAGCCCCATGAAGCCCTATGCCGTGCTGCCACTAGTCGGGATGCTAATGAACCTTCCCGGGTGCGTGCCTGCAAGCGAACATGCGCGAGACGTTGCGGCTGGCCGAGATGTGCAGAGCAAAATGACGCTCGGTACAGTACAACGCGAAATTCGCGTTGGCATGAGCGGCGCTGACGTCATTGGCGTTCTAGGATCACCTAACATTGTAACCAGCGACGACCAACGCCGCGAGACATGGGTTTATGATCGCATGAGTTCCGAGCGTGTGTACTCGTCGTCCAGCGGCGGCGTGAATGCGTTGTTTCTAGCCGGCGCCACCAGCCAGGCGGGCGCTACCCAATCAACGCAGCGCACGCTGACCGTCATCATTCGCTTCAATAGCTCTGGCGAGGTTCGCGATTTCTCATATCGTTCCAGTAGCTTCTAATGAGCCAGAGGCTCCGACGGCGAACTGCTTTCTGCGGCTTGTTGACCCTGGTTGTTGGTTGCGCGCCTACCGCTGAGCAACAAGCCGGAGCTTTTGCGCCGGCCGCAACAGCACTCGAGTCGCGCGTTCGGCAGTCACGTCGGTTTGATACCGCTGACCAGACATTCATGCTGCAGGCGGCAGTTGGAACACTGCAAGATATCGGGTTCACTATCGAGGAGACCCAACCGTCGCACGGAGTGATTGTCGCATCAAAATTCGTGAACGCTCGGATTCGCGCTCAGGTCACATTGCGGCTCGCATCCGGCGGCTCGGGCACAATCGTCAGAGTGACCTTTCAACGTATCACCCCTCGCCCCGGTGCGATGTTAGCAGTCGGAGAGACTTTGACCGATCCTGAGCTGTACCAAGGCTTCTTCGAGAAACTAGCGCAGTCAGCATTCCTGACTGCTCACGAGATATGATGATGATTCGTCCGATGATCCTTTC
>CANJSR010000159.1 GCA_947476855.1 Acetobacteraceae bacterium | reverse complement strand
CGGCAAGCGTCTCGCCGTCTATATGGCCTTCAATATCGAGGCTTTCGGCTTCGGCGACGGCAAGGGTTCGGCCATCGCGCCGCCGGACCAGGCGCTGAGCCATTCCGTCTATTCCTGGCGCGACTACGGCAATCGCGTCGGCGTCTGGCGCCTGTTCGACATGATGGACGAACTCGGCATCCCCATCGAAGCGCAGATGAACACGGCGATCTATGACGAGTGCCCCGACATCGCCGAACGCCTGCGCGCCCGAGGGGATGAGATCGTGGGGCATGGCATCACCAACTCGGACGAGCAGGGGCATCTGCCGGAGGCCGCCGAACGCGCCCTGATCCAGGACGCCACCGCCGCGATCACGAAACACGAAGGCGCGCCGCCGGTTGGCTGGATGAGCCCTTGGCTTTCCAACTCCGACGTCACGATGGACCTGCTGCAGGAAGCCGGGTACCGCTACGTCATGGACTGGACGATGGACGACCAGCCGGTGTGGTTGAAGACCCGCCAGGGCCGCATCCTGTCGATGCCATACCCCGTCGAGGTGAACGACAACCGAGCGCTGGTGTGGCTGCGCTACTCGTCGGAGGAATTCGCCGACATGATCGTCGACCAGTTCGACGAGATGCTGGAACAGTCGGAGGGCCAGCCGCTGGTCTGCCCGATCTCGATCCATCCGTTCTCGATCGGCCGGCCCTATCGGATGCGGCAGTTCCGGCGGGCGCTGAAGCATATCCTGGGGCATCGGGACCGCATCTGGCTGACCCGGCCGCGCGATATCTGCGCGCACATCGAAAGCCTGCCGCCAGGCGTGGTGCCGGAGAAGAAGTAACCACGACGCGCGACGCCGGCCGGCGGATCAACGGGTCCGCCGTTCAGGACCATCCGGGCGTGTCGCCGGCCTCCGACCCCGCCATCTCCAACCGCTCCCCCACAGGCGGCACGCCGCCCGGATCCGGCCGGGCGGGTGGTCGGGGCAGCGCCAACTCATTTTCGCGATGCGCGGCCATCAGGGCGACAAGCGACCCGACGCCAAGGGAACGGTGAATCCGCATCCGGTGCCTCCTGGATAACGCACGCACCCTGTCGTTGTTGCGAATGATTTGCAATAGCGATTCTTACGTGGCGTCTCAGGCCCGGATCGCCTCGCGCCGCACCTTCCCGGTCAGGGTTCGCGGCAAAGCCGGCTCGACCCGCAGTCGGAACGTGCGGGCCACGGGGGCAAGGATGTGCGTCAGGCCTTCCCGTACCGTCGCCGGCAGCCCCGACGGTCCGGCCTCCAGCACGACGGTGAGTGCGTTCACCCCCAGGGCGCCAGGTGAGGCCAGAAGCACCGCATCCCGCACGCCATCCAGCGCCCTGATCCGCGCTTCTAGCGGCTCGGGCGGCACCTTCACCCCGCCGATGTTCAGCATGTTGTCCGCTCGTCCCAGCACGATCAGCGTCCCGGGTGCCGGCATGATCCCGACATCGCTCGTGCGGTACCAGCCATCAATGAACGCAGCCTCGGTCGCCGCTGGCTTCCACAGATAGCCATCCACCATCAACGGCGTCCGCGCCTCGATCAGGCCAGCCGATCCTGGCGGCAACGCACGTCCGGCGTCATCGACGATCCGGATATCGACGTCCTCCATGATGGCCCCGGTACCCGCGGCATCCAGCCTCGCCAGCCAATGGGTTTCGATCGTGCCGTAGACGAAATGCAGATCGGTCACGATCTCGTGCGTCAGTCGCCGATAGGCCTCCGCCGGCAGGGTGCCGCCCGAGATATAGAGCTTGCACCGCCGCGGTCTCGTCCAGTCCGGCGGGCGTGTCTCCAGCATCAGCACCGCATCCCGTGGCACCAGCGTCATGCGGGTGCTCTCGAAACGATCGAGGTCGGTGAACACCGTTTCCAGATGAGATGAAACGATCGTGCATCCCGCGCTGAGCGCGATCGCCGCTTCGATGAAGGCGGAGCGCAGGGTGAACCCGTAGAGATTGATGAAGTGCCGATCATAGCCCAGCGCGTCGCCAGGCGCGCGGGTGCGCCGGATCATGCGGGTGAGGGTGGCCTGTGTCAGCGGCATAACCTTCGCGCGCCCGGTCGATCCGGATGTCCGGACCAAACGCACCAGGTCATCGTCGGCCCGCCGCGTATCGAGCGTGGAAAGCGCATCCGCGGTAACGGGCGTCCGGCCGATCCGGTCGATCGTCGCCTGTGTCAGATGCAGCAGCCCGGTCGAACGCTCCAGCCCCTGTGCCGAACCGTAGACGCACAGGAAATCGCAATGATCCAGAATCTCGTCATGCTCGGCGACATCGACGCCGGACAGGGACACCGAGGTGACGCCGATCATATCGCAGGCAAGGATCAGCGCCAGATGCAGGTAGCGATGGTCGCACCGCAGCCCGACCAGCATCCCGGGCCCCACGCCGCTCGCGCGCAGCGCGCCGGCATACCGCACGACGCAATGCGCGAGATCACCGTAGGTGTAGCAACGATCCCGCTCGATCACGGCAACGGTGCGTGGCGCCCGCCTGCTCCAATGGAGGAGGTGCTGCGGCGTGGACAAGGCATCGTCGGCATGCATGGAAAGAAACCATCGATCGTTTGGCCTGGGGGATGTTCCCCTACAGACAAAGCAATCGGGCCGCTCCATTGGTCAAGTCCATCAGGATCGCCGTCCCCCGTTCGGCCCACGCCATCGCCCCGGCCAGCAGCAGAAACCCCACCGCCAGGATCAGCACGACGCGGACGGGCACAGGCATCTCAGGCCCTCTGTTCGGCCAGGACACGCGCCACCGGACGCTCCTTGATCGGCCAGTGGATCAGGGCGGCGCACAGGCCGAGGCCGGCGGAAATCCACCACATCAGGTCATAGGACTTCGTCATGTCGTAGACCCGCCCGGCGGCATACAGCCCCAGGAACGAGCCGACCTGATGGGACAGGAACACGAAGCCGAACAGCATCGACATCCAGCCCGTGCCGAAGAACGTCGCCACCAGGCTGCTGGTGAGCGGCACGGTCGACAGCCAGAAGAGCCCCAGCAGCGCCGAGATAGCGATCACAGTGAACGGTGTGATCGGCAGGTACAGCAGCCCCAGGAACAGGACCGTCCGCGCCAGGTAGATCACGGTCAGCGAAATCCGCTTCTGCACGATCCGCGCCGACTGCCCCGCCAGAAAGGTCCCGATGATGTTGGCGACCCCGACCGCCATCAGCGCCCAGACGCCGACCCAGGCGTTCAGCCCCTGGTCCTGCACGAAGGCCGGCAGATGGACCGAGTAGAAGGCGACATGGAAGCCGCAGACGAAGAACCCGGCGGTCAGCAGCCAGAAACTGGGATGGGCGAAGGCCTCGGCGAAGGCTTCCCGCAGGGTCTGGACCTTCACGCCCGGCGCCGCGGCTTGCGGCCGGCCCCGCAACGCCAGCCCCAGCGGCATCATCGCCAGCGCCGTGCAGGCCAGCACGACCAGACTGACCTGCCAGCCGTACACTTCCATGAGCGTGTGAGCATAGGGGAAGGCGAGGAACCCGCCGATCCCGCTCGCCATCCCCAGCGACGCAATGGCAGCCGTCCGCTTCTCGGCCGGTGCCGCTCGGCCGACCGCGCCGACCAGGCTGTTGATGCCGGTGCCGGTCACGCCCAGGCCCAGAAGCAGCCCGGCGATCATCAGGTCCATCGGGGAGTGCGCTGCATACATGGAAAGCAGGCCGAGGACGGTACAGATGGTGCCTGCAACGATGACGCGGCCGGCGCCGTAGCGGTCGGCGACAGCCCCGGCGAGGATCGCTCCGGCGCCGTTGATCAGGTTGGACATCGCCATGGCGTTGGAGAACGGCTCCCGCCCCAGGCCGAGGTCCATGGACAGGGGGCGCAGATACAGGCCCATTACCTGGCGCAGCCCCATCGCCATCCCGACGATGATGCCGGCGGCGAGCAATACGATCCACAGCGGGCGAACCGTCGTTGGCGTGGCGGTCATGGTGGTGTAACTCCGTCAGGCATCGCGGCAGCGGCCATGCGCGAGATTATGGGCATATGAGCATAAGTGGCAAGACCAGTCAGCCGAGCGCGGAGCAGGGTCCCACTCTCTGCAACTGTCAGGCTTTGCGTCAGGCGACCCGGCGGGTGACCCAGTTCTATGACCACGCGCTGGCGTCCACCGGCATCCGGATCACGCAGTTGCCGATCCTGTATCGGCTGGGGCGGAATGGCCCGACCACGATGAAGGCGCTGGCCGAGGCGATGATCATGGACCGTGCCACGCTGGGCCATAACCTCCGCCCGCTGGAGGCGCAGGGCCTGGTCACCCGCGCCATCGGCAAGGACCGGCGGGAGCGGCTGGTGACCCTGACCCCGCTGGGCGCCGACCGCCTGACCGAGGCGCGTCGCGCCTGGAAGGACGCGCAGGCGAGGTTCGAGGGTGTGTTCGGGTCCGGGGAATCGGAGGCCTTGCGGGCAACGCTCGCCCGGATCGCCACCTTGCGGCTGGACGATCCGGCGGTGGGCGCATCGGCGGGGTAGGGGGCGGCGCGACCCGTGTATTCGTCGTGGTGGCCGAAGGGCCACCATCCACGACCTGGCTGTCACCAGCAGGGGAAAGTCGTGGGTAGCGGCCCTGCGGCCACTATGACGTTGGGGCGGCGTACGAGGTAGGCGACCGGCGTGATAGGGGGCCGGCATGATCCCGGGACGATCGTATCAGGGACCCGTCGGGTGGCGGACGTGCCCCCTCAATCAATCTGAATCCCGGTCTCCTTCACGATCGCCGCCCACTTCGCGACCTCGGTCCGCAGGAACGCGTCGGACTGTTCCAGCGTCCGGGGCGGCTGGAACACCTCCATCCCCGTATCGCGCAGACGCTTGATCACCGCTTCCTCGGCCAGCGCGGTTACCAGCGCCTGGTGCAGCGTGGCGACGATCGGGGCCGGGGTCTTCGCCGGCGCGAACAGGATGCCCCACGAATAGCATTCATACCCCGGCACCCCTTGCTCCTGCACCGTCGGCAGGTCGGCAAGCTGGGACGCCCGGACCGCCGCGCCATTGGCCAACGCCCGCACCGCGCCGGCCTGGATCTGCGGCAGGATCGTCGGCAGCACGTCGAACGCCATCGGCAACTGCCCGGCCGCCAGGTCGTTCATCATGGGGCCCGAGCCGCGATAGGGCACATGCTCGATATCCAGCCCGCCGGCGCGGACCTTGAACTGCTCGCCGCACAGATGAAGGATCGACCCGACCCCGCCCGACCCGAAGCTGTATTTGCCCGGATTGGCGCGCACCAGGGCGATCAGCGACTGCACGTCCTTGGCGGGCACCGAGTTGGCGACACCGAACGCGGACGGGTTGATGCCCAGAGCGCCCAACGCGATGAAATCCTTCACCGGATCATAGGGAAACTTCTTATACAGCGCCGGATTGGCCCCATGCGTCGAAGCCGAGGCCATCAGGATCGTATAGCCATCCGGCGCCGCCTTGGCGACGTAGTCGGACCCGAGGTTCCCGCCAGCACCCGCCTTGTTCTCCACCACGAAGGTCTGGCCCAGAAGCTCCCCCATCCGCTGCCCGACGATGCGCGCCATGATGTCGGTGGCGCCGCCGACGGCAAAGGGCACGACCAGGCGGATCGGCTTGCTGGGATAGCGCTCCTGGGCACGGGCCGCCGGTGGGACCAGCAAGGCGCAGGCAAGCAGTCCCAGAACGATGGCGCGGATCTTCATGACGGTTCCCTCCCGGCGGTATGCCTTGATTTGCCGGCACGGGTAGCACCTATGGCGCCACGCGCCCAGCCGGGGGCAAACTGGGGCGAGGCCGGGGGACAACCAGGATGCTCAATCCGCCGATCGGCGGGTACCAGAGCGTGTTTCTGCCCCGAGGCCGCTTGCTTGCCGCCGGACTGATCGTAAATTAGGGACTGGCCTCAAATCATCCGTCCAAGCCGTCGGCCCAAATCGTCTGCGCAACAGGAATACCAGCCCCCATGGATCACATCATCGACCCATCCGCGCCGGACGCGGTTCCTCCCGCGGCCATGATCGTCGACGGCGATCAGAAGACCTTCATGCAGGATGTGGTCGAGGCATCGAAGACGATGCCCGTCCTGGTCGATTTCTGGGCAACTTGGTGCGGCCCGTGCAAGCAGCTCACGCCGACGCTGGAAAAGGTCGTCCGGTCCGCCAACGGCCGGGTCAAGCTGGTCAAGATCGACATCGACCAGAACCGCGCCCTCGTCCAGCAGCTTTCCCAGCTCGGCCTGCCGCTGCAATCGGTGCCGACCGTCGCCGCCTTCTGGCAGGGCCAGATCGCCGACATCTTCCAGGGCGCCCTGCCCGAATCCGAAATCAAGCGCTTCGTCGAAGGCCTGCTGAAAGCCGCCGGCGGCACCATGCCGACCGCCGACCTGCTGGCGGAGGCCCGCGCCGCCCTTGAAGCCGGCGACCCGCAGAACGCCGGCGCCATGTTCAGCGCCGTGTTGCAGGAAGAACCCGAAAACCCCGAAGCCTGGGGCGGCCTCATGCGCACCCTCATGGCGCTCGGCCGTGAGGAGGACGCCGAACAGGCCCTGTCCCGCGTGCCGGAAAAGATCAGTGAGCACGCCGAAATCTCGGCCGTCCGCAGCACCCTGGCCCTGGCGCGGGAGGGACGGGAGGCACAGGCGAAGCTCCAGATCTTCCAGGACCGCCTCGCCGCCGACCCGGCCGACCACGAAGCCCGCTACGAACTCGCCACCGCCCTGAACGCGATGGGCGAACGTGAACAGGCCGCCGAGGCGCTGCTGGAAATCATCCGCCGCGACCGCGCCTGGAATGAGGGCGCCGCCCGGGTCCAACTGCTCAAGCTGTTCGAATCCTGGGGGGCGGAGGAGCCGGTGACCGGTTCCGCGCGCCGCCGCCTCTCCGCGATCCTGTTCAGCTAGATGGCCGCCTTTCACCCCCGTCCGGAAGACCTGCCGTCGGAGTTCGCGGTGTTTCCGCTGCCCGGCGCGCTGCTGTTGCCGCGGGGGAAGCTGCCCCTGAACATCTTCGAACCCCGCTACAAGGCGATGGTCGAGGATGCCCTCGGCGCCGGCCGGATGTTCGCGATGATCCAGCCCGACCCGACGCAGCCGGAGGTCGCCAGCGGACCCGGCCTGTTCCATGTCGGCTGCCTGGGCCGCCTTTCGTCGTTCAGTGAGACGGAGGACGGGCGGTTCCTGATCACCCTGACCGGCGTCGCCCGCTTCCGCGTGGCCCAGGAACTGGCGATGCGGAACGGCTATCGCCGGGTGCGGGCCGATTATGGCCCCTACCGCACCGACCTCGATCTCGCCCCCCGCAGCCTCGGCCTGGACCGGGAGGCGTTCCTCGCCGCCCTCAAGGCCTATTTCTCCCAGCGCGGGGTGGATGCGAACTGGGACGCGATCCACCGGATGGACGACGACACGCTCGTCGTCACGCTGGGCATGGCGTGTCCCTTCGAACCGGCGGAAAAACAGGCCCTGCTGGAAGCCACGACCGAGGCTGATCGCGCCGCGATCCTCCTCGCGCTTCTGCAAATGGGCGCCGCCGGACCAGACCTGCCGCCGGGGCGGGTCGTCAGTTGATGGCGAAGCATTGATGACCGAACCCGCACCCTCCGCGCCGATCGACCCGCGGCTGCTCGAACTTCTGGTCTGCCCCCTGACGAAGGGGCCGCTGGAATACGACCGTTCGGCCAATGAGCTGATCAGCCACAAGGCCGGCCTGGCCTATCCGATCCGGGACGGCATCCCGGTCATGCTGGTGGACGAAGCCCGCAAGCTCGCACCATGACCGTCACCCCCGTCGAAATCCGCTACGCGCGGGCCGACCGGACGCTGCATGTCAGCTTCGAGGACGGCGCCGCCTTCGAACTGCCGGCCGAGTACCTGCGCGTCGAAAGCCCCAGCGCCGAGGTGCAGGGGCATGGGCCGTCCCAGCGCAAATATGTGGCGGGCAAGCGGCTGGTCGGGATCACGGCGATCGAGCAGGTCGGCGTCTATGCCGTCCGGCTGGTGTTCGACGACCTGCACGATACCGGCATCTACTCCTGGGACTACCTGTATGAGATGGGGCAGGAGCGGGACACCCGCTGGGCCGCCTATCTGCGGGCGCTGGAAGCCCGTGGCCTGAGCCGGGACCCCTGATCCACCATGGCCCTGCGCGCGCGGAAACTGACCGAGGCGGATCACGCCGATTGGGCTCATGTCGTCCGCCAGATCGCGCCCTTGCCGGGCCGGCCCCGGCTGTTGCCCGTGCCTGCTCCCGCCGTGGAACCCGCGCCGCCGGAACCACCGGCCAGGCCCGTCGCCGTCTCGGTGCAGCCCCGCCCGATGCCGGCCCCGGTGGTGCGCGCGAAGCCGTTCTCGGTCTCCATCGGGGATGAGCCGGCGGGGCTCGACAAGGCCACCTGGCACCGGTTCCGGGGCGGCAAGCTGGCCACGTCCCGGCGCCTGGACCTGCATGGCATGACCACGCAGCACGCGTTCCACGCCTTGACCGCCTTCCTCCGCACCGCCCACGCCGATCATCTGCGCTGCGTGGAGGTGATCACCGGCCGCGGTTCCCCCGAAAAGGGCGGCACGATCCGGCGGGAGCTGCCGATGTGGCTGAACCGGCCGGATATCAGGCCGCTGATCCTGGCGGCCTCCCACCCGCACGCGGCCAATACCGGCTCGGTCCGCATCCTGCTGCGCCGGATGCGATGACTCCCTTCGGCGCCCGCCTGCGCACGTTGCGGGAGGAGCGGGGGATCACGCTGAAATACCTCGCGAACGCGCTTCAGGTCTCCGCCGCCTATCTGTCCGCGTTGGAACACGGCAAGCGTGGCGCGCCCAGCGCCGGGCTGGTCTACCAGGTAAATGAATTCTTCGGGCTGATCTGGGATGAGGCGGATGAGCTGGCCATCCTCGCTCGGCTGTCCAACCCCAGGGTAACGGTGAACACTGCGGGGCTGACGCCCGAGCAGACGGCTCTGGCCAACCGCCTGGCCCAGACGATCCACCGCCTGCCGCCCGAAACGGTGGCAGCCTTGCACGCAATCCTGGACACGACGGCGCCCACGCAGAAACCAAGGCTGCGGCGGGCGGCGCGGAAAGTGCGGTAGCGGAGGGCTCCCCGGCGCGGAGCCTAGCCCTTTTCGACCTGGGCGAATTCCAGCTCGACGGGCGTCAGGCGGCCGAAGATCGAGACGCTGACCTTCACGCGGCTCTTTTCGTTGTCCACTTCCTCGATGACGCCGTTGAAGCTGGTGAACGGACCGTCGACGACCCGAACCTGCTCCCCGATCTCGAACGAGACGATGGAGCGGACGACGGGGGCGCCATCGACGTTCTGCGACAGGATGCGCTTCACCTCGTCCTCGGACAGCGGGGACGGGCGGCTGCGGGTGCCGAGGAAGCCGGTGACCTTGGCGGTGTCCTTCACCAGATGCCAAGTGTCATCGGTCATGTCCATCTTTACAAGGACATAGCCGGGAAACAGCTTATGCTCGGTGTTGATCTTCTGTCCGCGCCTTGTTTCGGCGACCAGTTCGGAGGGAACCAGAATCTCCTCGAACTGTTCAGCCAGGCCCTTTTGGACGGCCTGTTCCTGGATCTGCTGCGCGACCTTTTTCTCAAAACCAGAATGAACGTGCAGCACGTACCAACGAGCGGCCATGGGTTTCCGTCACTCCGTCAACGATCAATTCGCAGGATCAGGCGGGTCAGTTGTGACACCACGCTGTCCGTCGCGAAGAAGAAAATGGCCGTGCAAAGCGCCAGGGCAAACACCATTGCGGTCGCGGTCAGGGTTTCACGGCGGGTTGGCCATGAAATCCTCGACACTTCAGCCCGCACTTCAGCAATGTACCGCCCAGGCGACATAACAGACTGCT
>CANJSR010000158.1 GCA_947476855.1 Acetobacteraceae bacterium | reverse complement strand
CGAAGGACATCATCCAGGTCGATGGCGCGGTGGTCGGCGAACCCGAGCGCACCCGCGTCTGGCGCTATCACAAGCCCGATGGCCTGGTGACCACGCATCGCGATCCGGAAGGCCGCCCCACGGTCTTCGACAAGCTGAGGACGCAGTTGCCGCGCGTGATCAGCGTCGGCCGGCTCGACCTGACCAGCGAGGGGCTGTTGCTGCTGACCAATGACGGTGCGCTGGCGCGTCGGCTGGAACTGCCCACGACCGGCTGGATCAGGCGCTATCGCGTGCGCGTCCATGGCATCGTCGACGCCGACGCGTTGAAGCGCCTCGCCCAGGGCGTCACGGTCGAAGGTGTGCGCTATGGGCCGATCGAGGCCGCGCTCGACAACCGCAAGGGCGAGAACGCCTGGCTGACCGTCAGCCTGCGCGAAGGCCGGAACCGGGAAATCCGTAAGGTGATGGGTCATCTGGGCCTGGCGGTGACCCGGCTGATCCGGATTGCCTATGGGCCGTTCCAGCTCGGCACGCTGGAACGCGGCGGGATCGAGGAAATCCCCGCCCGCGTGCTGCGGGAGCAGTTGCCGGCCGACGCCGGCGCGCCGACCGCCCCGCCACGCATCCGCAAAAGCTGACATGCGGATCGTCGCTGGCCGTTGGCGCGGCCGCGTCCTGACAGCCCCACCGACCGAGGCGACCCGCCCCACCGCCGACCGCGTGCGGCAGGCACTGTTCGACATGCTGTTGCATGCCCCCTGGGCGGGCCGCGACTGTGTCGAGGACTCCGACGTGCTGGATGCCTTCGCCGGCACCGGCGCCCTCGGCCTCGAAGCGCTCTCACGCGGCGCTCGGCATGCCACCTTCATCGAGAACGCGCCCGCCGCCCGCAAAGCGCTGCACACCAATATCCAGGCGCTGGGGGTCGGACAGGCATGCTCGGTGCTGTCGATCGACGTGACCGCCGTGCGGACGGCCCCGAGGGCGCATGGGCTGGTGTTTCTCGACCCGCCCTATGGCCAGGGGCTGATCCCCCGCGCGCTCGATCGGTTGCGCGCGATGGGCTGGATCGCGCCCGGGGCGATCATCGTCGCTGAGACCGGACGTACGGAGGACTCACCGCATCCCGATCCGCTTGCAGAACGGGTGCATGGCGCGGCGCGCCTGACGATCTGGCGTGAGGACGCTAGCCCAGCCGCAGGTGAGTCAGGCGCGGACTGACAGCGCCTGACGCGCGCGGTCATACCGGCTGAGCATCGCGATGGACCTTCGCGGTCTCCACCACGTCATGCCCGGCCCTCGGGTCCGGCAAAGAGCCGGCCCGAGGACAGGCTCCGGCTCTGCACCCACGAACTTCTCTGGTTCTGTACAGGAAAGTCGTGGATGGCGGACCTTCGTCCGCCACGACGAGGTAGCACCGCCCGGTGGGTCGGGGGGTTACGCCGTCTGACATCAGGCGAGTATCAAGCGCGCGCGGACAACGCGCGAGCCTCGATGCGCCGGCTCGCGGCCAGGGTGCCGGCGGCGCCATAACGGGGTGCTTCGGGCGACCCCGCGGCGGCCCCGGCGATCAGCGCGATCACCCGCCCCTGCACCGTCAAAGCGCGTTTCAGCAGGACTTGGTTTTCCCGCGCGGCCTCCCGCAAACGCGCGACCGTCTCCGGGTCCAGCCCGTCCGGCGGACCGGAGCCGACCAGCGCCTCGGTCGCGGCCTGCTTGTCGGCCAGCAGCCCGGTCACTGCTTCCAGGTCGAGCGCGGACAGCGCCGCGTTCTCCCGCGTCAGGATATCGATCAGCGCCGCGGCGGCGCCGTTGGGCGTGGTCATGGTTGTTTGTCCTCCTGCATGCGCAGCATCGCGTCGTGGATGGATCGGGCGAGGCCAAGGCCGCCGTGCTGCCCGATCTTCTTCGACATCTCCTCGATCAGCATCGGCTTCCAGGCGGCCTCTCCCGCCCCGCCGCCGAAGGGACCCTTGCTGAGGTCCACCGTCTCGAACATCGGCGCGAGCAGGGCGCTGATCGCCATCGCCTCGAAGGCCCGCGCCGCGGCGAGCATCTTGGTGGGGTCGGCCTTCGCCACGTCCGGCATCACCGGTTCAGCCGGACGCGGCGGCATGGTCAAAGCGGGGATCATCGGACCAGCAGATCGGCTTGCAGCGCGCCGGCGGTCTTGATCGCCTGCAGGATGCTGATCAGGTCGCGCGGGCCGACGCCCAGGGCGTTCAGGCTGCTCACGAGTTCCCGCAGCGTCACGCCCGATTGCAGGATGCCCAGCTTGCGGTCCTTCTGGTCGTCGATCTGGATATCGGTTCGGGGCACGACCACCGTCTGCCCGTCCGAGAACGCGTTCGGCTGGCTGACGACCGGTGTCTCGGTCACCCGGATCGTCAGGTTGCCCTGGGCGATGGCGACCGTGCTGATGCGGACATTGGCGCCCATGACGATGGTCCCGCTCGCTTCCTCGATCACCACGATCGCGGCGTTGTCGGGCACGACGCGCAGGTTCTCGATCACGGACAGCGCGTCGACCGGATCGCGCGTGCTCAGGTCCAGCGCCACCGTCCGGGGATCGAGCGCCTTGCTGATCGGCCCCAGCGCGCCGTTGATCGCCATCGCGATGCGGCGGGCCGTGGTCAGGTCGGGGTTGCGCAGGCCCAGGCGCAGGGCCTGGCCCTTGTCCAGGCGGAACTTGATCTCCCGCTCCACCGTCGCACCGTTCGATATCCGCCCGGCGGTCGGCACGCCGCGAGTGACTGACGACGCTGCCCCGCGAGCCGCGATCGCACCGGTCGACAGCGCGCCCTGGGCGACGGCATAGACCTCTCCATCCGCGCCGAGCAGGGGGGTGACCAGAAGGGTTCCGCCGGTCAGGTTGGTGGCATCGCCGAGGGCGGAAATCGCGATGTCGATCCGGCTGCCGCTGCGGGCAAAGGCGGGCAGGGCGGCGGTCACCATCACGGCGGCGATGTTCTTGGTGGAGAGCTTGTTCACCTGGTCGCGCGTGTTCACGCCCAGGCGCTCCAGCATGCCGATCAGGGACTCACGGGTGAACACGGCGCTGTCCAGCTTGTCGCCGGTGCCTTGCAGGCCGACCACCAGGCCATAGCCGATGAGCTGGTTTTCCCGCACGCCCTCGATATCGGCGATGTCCTTGATCCGCACCTGACCCCAGGCGGGGCCGAGCGGGAACAGCAGGAACAGGAGCAGGAAAAGACGGAAACAGCGCTTGATACACACAATGGCACTTCCGACGGTAAGGGCATCTAAACCATTTGCGGCGATACTCCGGATATGAAGCGCAAGACGCGTGCCAGGATGGGGCGCGGAATTCCGCCGGTTTTTGCCCGTTGCCCCTCGGCAGGAATTGCCCATGGGCAGGGTTGGCCGGCTGAAATGGTCAGGAGGTGACGACATGATCACGGGCATCGAAACACGGGCCATCGCGCGCAATCCGGCCGCGCGGGGCCGGACGGGCGCCGCCCGGTTCCAGGTGTCGGACTCGGGCGGCGATGCGGCGGCGGAGCGGGCGGGGGCCGCGACCGCGGTGTCGCTGGGCGGCCTGCTGGCGATGCAGGAGGAACCCCGCGCCGACGACCGGAACCAGCGCGCCCGCGCCGGCGGTGCGGCGATCCTGGCGGAACTGGCGGCCATGCAGCGGACCTGCCTGGAGGATGGTGATGCCTCCGCCGTCGCCCAGCGGCTGGATGGGCTGGTGGCATCCCTGCCCGATGCCGCTGATCCCGGCCTGGCCGGAGTCGTGCGCCTGATCGCGCTGCGGGCGCGGATCGAGATGCTGCGCGCGGGACGTTCGCGCGACGCGTCATGACGGCATGCCATGCCGCCGGATCATGACCGGCGCATGACTTCCGCGGTCCGCCGTTGATGGACCCTTGGCGAGTGACGGGGGCACGGCTATAAGCCCGGCCGTCCAAGGCCGGTACAAGCGATCCCGGCGGCACGGACGGACACAAGACCAGCAGGACCGGCACGCATGATGGTGACTCTGCCACCGGACTATCGGCCCAGCGAGGATGAGGAGTTCATGAACTCCATCCAGTCGGAGTATTTTCGTCAGAAGCTGTTGCGCTGGCGTGCCGACCTGTTGCGGGAAGCCGACGGAACCCTGGCCAGCCTTTCCGAAGGCGGCATCCACGAAGCCGACATCACCGACCGTGCGAGCGTGGAGACCGACCGCGCGTTGGAACTCCGCACCCGCGATCGGGCCCGCAAGCTGATTTCCAAGATCGACCAGGCGCTGCAACGGATCGAGAACGGGTCCTACGGTTACTGCGAGGAAACCGGCGAACCGATCGGCCTGCGCCGCCTCGAAGCCCGTCCCATCGCGACCATGTCGATCGAGGCGCAGGAGCGGCATGAGAGGATGGAGCGGGTTCACCGCGACGATTGATCGCGGTTCACCCGTCCGCACGCCTGATCAGAACGGCATCAGGATATCCATGAGCTGCTGGCCCCAGCGCGGCGACTGCACCTCGGTCAACTGACCGCGGCCGCCATAGGCGATCCGGGCCTCGGCCATCCGGTCATGCAGGACCGTGTTGTTCGACGCGATATCCTGCGGACGGATCACGCCCGTCACCTGCAACTCCCGCAATTCGTGATTGACCCGGAACTCCTGCCGAGCCGCGACGACCAGGTTGCCGTTGGGGAGGACCTGGGTGACGACGCCAGCCAGCCGCAGGGTCACCGCCTCGGTCCGCTGGATCTGGCCGTTGCCCACGTTGTTGTTGGCGCTGCTGACCGACAGCAGCTTCGACGGGTCGACGATGTTTTTCGGCAGCAACGCTTCCATGCCGAAGAAGTTGGGCATCCCGCCCGTTTCCGCGCTGTTCCGGTTGGCGGAGGTCACGTTCTTCAGGTTGGCGTTGTCGTTGATGTTGACCAGCACGGTTACGATGTCGCCGACCATGGCCGCTCGCTGGTCCTTGAAGAAGGCGCGCGATCCGCTGCGCCACAGCGAATTGGCCTCGTTCGGGGTCTCCTCCCGCGCCGGCATCGGCATGCTGATCGGGCGCCAGGCCGGGTCGCGGGTGGGATCGGCGGTCGGAGTCATCACCGGCGGACGGCCGACCTCCGATATCCGGGTCAGTGCCCCGCATCCCGGCAGGAGCAGCGTCAGGGCCAGCACGACGGATGGTCCGATGCGGTTCATGGCAAGGTCCTCGCCTGGGCCAGCCGGCCCGTCATCAACGGCACCCCGTCAGGCGCGACGCGCACGACCCCCGGCGCGATCACCTGCGCCTCCAGCACCGCGCGCGATGACGGGTTCCTGATCCGGATGCGCTCCCCCATCGCGCCGGCTTCCAGCGCGATCCCCTGGCCCGAGAGCGACAGGCCCTGGGAGTCCAGCACGATCCGCACGATCGAGTCCCTGCCGACCACCGCGGGGCGGATCAGGTCGGTGGTCGAGATCGGCTGGTTCGGCGTCACCGACCGCTTCAACTGCATGCCCACGGCCTGGGACGGGTCGCGCACGACCTCGCCCTTGGCCTGGGATAGGCTGACCCGCGTCATCCGCAAATCCTCGGCCCGCACGACGGCGCCCGAGGCGAGCCGGATCGCGGGCACTGGGATTTCCACCAGCGTATCCACCTGGCCGGCGATCCGCGTGGTGATCGGGTCCATCCCCTCGGCCGTGACCGAGAGCATTGCGGTGAACCGCCCCGTGTTCGCGTTGAAATCCATCTGTGCCACCGCTGGCCGAGGGTGCGACCCCACCGGCACGACGGGCGCGGTGAACCCCGCCATCTCGACCACGCAGTCCGGGTCGGCCCCGCCGGCGACCAGGGCGTCCCGCACGGCCTCGATGGCATCCTCCCGCCGCATCGGGCGGCCCGGCCATTCCAGGATCGCGCGTTCGCCGGAGGACGCCGGCCGCCAGTCAACCCCGAACTGACGCGCGATCGCACCCAACTGCGTGGCGCCGACGATGATCCGCCCGCCGGGCCCGGGACCAGGCCCCAGCACGCGGTCGGCGTTCGGGCCGGCGTCCTCGAACAGGTCGCGCAGATGCACCATCGGGCCGGACAGAGTCACCAAGGGCCGCAGCGTCGCGGCCTGTGCGGTCCCGGCGGCCAGCAAGGTCAGCCCATACAGGGCGGCGCGGGAGATCAATCGCCTCATGGCATCACCGCAGATTCGTCAGCGTGGACAGCATGTTGTCGCTGGTCGTGATCACCCGGCTGTTCATCTCATAGGCGCGCTGGGCGGTGATCAGGTTGGTGATCTCGGCCACGACGTTGACGTTCGACGTCTCCACGAAGCCCTGCATGACCGACCCGAAGCCGGCCGAAGCCGGGTTGCCGGTGACCGGCGCGCCGGACGCCGCGGTCTGGAGGAACAGGTTGTCGCCCTGGGCATCCAGCCCGGCCTCGTTGGGGAACACCGCGAGCTGCATCTGACCCACGGTCTGCGGCGCGGTCTGACCGGACAAGGTCACCTGCACCTGGCCCGAGGTGTTCACGGTCACCCCCGTCGCCTCGGGCGGGATCTGGATGCCGGGCTGCACGACATACCCGTCGGCGGTGACGATCGTTCCATCCGGCGCCAGCGCGAATGTCCCATCCCGCGTGAACGCCGTCTCCCCGCTCGGCAACGTGATCTGGAAATGGCCGTTGCCCTGGATCGCCATGTCCAGCGTGTTCGACGTCTGCTGCAGGTTGCCCTGCGAACTGATCCGGTAGATCGCCGCGGTCTTCACCCCCAGCCCCACCTGCGCGCCCGCCGGCACGATGCTGCCGGAATCGGAACTGTTGGAGCCGACGCGGCGGAGGTTCTGGTAGATCAGGTCCTGAAACTCGGCCCGCCGGCGCTTGTAGCCGGTCGTGGTCATGTTCGCGATGTTGTTGGAAATGACTTCGACGTTGGTCTGCTGGGCCAGCATCCCCGTGCCAGCGATGTCCAATGAACGCATCGGAGTGGGTCCTTTCGGTCAGGCTATGGCTTGGGGGTTACCGGGACGAGGGAAGGATGCGGTCGATCGCGTCCCGACCCCGCTCCGACGCTGCCTGGACGAACTGGGCCACGAACTCGAAATGCCGGTGGTCGTTGATCATCCGGGTCAGCTCCAGGACTGGCTGGACGTTGGAATTCTCCATCGCGCCTTGCACCAGGCCGGGCGCCTCGACGGCGACGGTCGCAGACCTGGCATCCAGCAGCGTGCCGCCCTCGGCGTTCAACCGCATCGGGTCCTCGGGTCGGACGACGCCGATGCGCCCAAGCTGGCCGTTCTCACTGGAAACCGTGCCGTCGCCCGCGATGGTGACGCGGGTGTCCTGCGGGGAAAGCTGGATCGGCTGCCCGTTGGTGCCCAGAAGAGGGTTGCCGGCGCCGTCGGCGAGCTTGCCGTCCGGCATGGGCGTGAACCGGCCGTCGCGGGTCAAACGCGGGCCGCGCGGGGTGTCGACGGTGAAGAAGCCCTCTCCGGTCAGCGCCAGGTCGAACGGGTTGCCGGTATGTGTCAGCGATCCGGGGCGGGTGTCCCGCCAGGTCGCGCGATCCTGGGTGAAGGCGATGGTCTGCCCACCGGGCGGCGCCGTGGTGTTGGTCTGCCGGCTCAGCCAGTCGCTGAACTGCACCCGGGTGGCGCGATAGCCTGGCGTGTTGGCATTGGCGATGTTGCCGGCCGAGACGTCCATCGCCCGCTGCTGGGCAGTCAGCCGGGAGGTCACGACGGCGGTGCTGATATCCATGATCGGGCGTCCGGTTCGGTTGGCTGCCTGGGACACCGCAAGACGCGGGCCAGGACCGCCGCCGTCCGTGCGGTTTCCCCTATCATGCTGATTTCACGAATGAACTGACGTGGCGGGGCTGGTGACCTGGGCAGGGTGGCACGAAAGCCACGCCCCGCGCCCGATCGGCAAAATCTGCCGCCCGGCGCGAAACGACCCGGCAGCGTGCACCCTTTGTTAACACTCTCCTGGCAGCCTGCGTTCCCATGAGCGCATCGCCACCACCCGAAACGCCTCCCGCCGAGGGGGAAGACGCCGAGAAAAAATCCGGCGGCAAGAAGAAGCTGATCCTGATCGCGGTCCCCGTGCTGCTGATCGCGGTCGGGGCCGGCCTGTGGTTCACGGGCATCCTCCCGAACATGCTGGGCATGGGCAAAAAGGATGAAGCCAAGGAAGTGGTGGCCAAGCCCGTCCCGCCCAGCTTCCTGGACCTGCCGGAGCTGGTGGCGAACCTGAACAGCAATCCGGGCCGTCCGGCTTACGTCAAGGTCATCGCCCGCCTGGAAATCCCCCGGCCGGAGGATGTGGACAAGATCCGCGCCGTCATGCCCCGGCTGCAGGACATGATGCAGACCTACCTGCGGGAAATGCGCCCCGATGAGCTGCGGGGCTCCGCCGGCACCTACCGCCTGCGGGAGGAACTGATCGCCCGCGCCAACGTCGCCGCCGCGCCGGCCCGGGTCAGCGACGTCCTGTTCACCCAAATGTTGATCCAATGAGCGACACGCCCGAACAGTCCGACGAAGACCTCGCCGCCGCCTGGGGCGCGGAGACGGATGCCGAAGGCGCGCCGGCCGGTGAGGGCGGTGAGGTCGAGGCGGTCCAGCCCACGCGGGTTCTGAACCAGGCGGAAATTGACAGCCTCCTGGGTTTCGACGACGGGCCGGCGGGCGGGGAAGCCCGCACCGGCATGCAGAAGATCATCAGCTCCGGCCTCGTGTCCTACGAGCGTCTGCCGATGCTGGAGATCGTCTTCGATCGGCTGGTCCGTATCATGTCGACCAGCCTGCGGAACTTCACCTCCGACAACGTGGAAGTCGGGATCGACAATATCCTGAGCCTGCGGTTCGGCGACTACCTGAACTCCATCCCCCTGCCCGCCATGCTGGCCGTGTTCAAGGCCGAGGAGTGGGACAATTACGGCCTGATGGTCGTCGACAGTTCGATGATCTACTCGATCGTGGACGTGCTGCTGGGCGGGCGGCGCGGGACGGCGGCGATGCGGATCGAAGGCCGGCCCTACACGACGATCGAGCGCACGCTGGTCGAGCGGCTGATCCAGGTCGTGCTGGCTGATCTGTCCGCCAGCTTCGACCCGCTCTGTCCCGTGACCTTCCGGTTCGAGCGGTTGGAGGTGAATCCCCGCTTCGCCACCATCAGCCGCCTGTCGAACGCGGCCGTGCTCGCGCGGCTGCGCATCGACATGGAGGATCGCGGCGGCCGGCTGGAACTGCTGCTGCCCTATGCGACGCTCGAACCCGTCCGTGAACTGCTGTTGCAGCAGTTCATGGGGGAAAAGTTCGGCCGGGACTCGATATGGGAAACCCATCTGGCCGAGGAGCTGTGGAACACCGACGTCGAGCTGGACGTGGTGCTGGACGAACAGACCATGCGCCTGGGCGACATGGTCGACCTGAAGCCCGGCATGGTGATCGCGCTGAACACCGGCCCCGGCGCGATGGTGCAGATCCGCTGCGGCACGGTGTCCCTGTTCGAGGGCCGGGTCGGCCGCCGCAAGAACCATGTCGCGGTGCGGATCGAGCGCGACATCCCCCGCGGCCCGCAGGCGGATCGGACATGACGGAAGCCGCATCAAAATCGCCCGCCATCAACCCCTTGTTAACGATCGGGAGCGCAAAATGCCGCCCATGGAATGGATGCTCGAACTTGTCCTGGTTGCCATGCTGGCCGTGACCCTGTTTCACGCGGTGCGCCTGGAACGCGCGCTGGGCGTGCTGAAGCGTGACCGCGCCACGCTGGAAAGCCTGGTCACAGGCTTCAACACCAGCACGCGCCAGGCGGAGCAGGGGGTCGAGCGGCTGCGCGCCGCGGCGGATGGCGCCGGCCGGCAGATCGCGCGCCAGTCCGAGGCGGCGATGGCCCTGAAGGACGACCTGGCCTTCCTGACCGAGCGCGGCGAGAAGCTGGCCGACCGCCTCGACGGGCTGGTCCGTTCGGCGCGCCCGCTGACGCATGAACCCCAAGGCCAGGCGCCGGCGATG
>CANJSR010000157.1 GCA_947476855.1 Acetobacteraceae bacterium | reverse complement strand
GGGTCCAGGACACCTCGCCCACATAGATGTCCCCACGACTGTCCACACAAAGCCCGTGCGGCGCCAGGAATTCCGTCGGACCCAGCCCGGCGTGCGCCCCGCCCAGCCGAGCCAACCGCTTGCCCGTGTGGTCGACGATGCTGATCCGAGGGCCAAGGTTCGGCAGATGCCGGTTCACCGGCTGCACCGGTCCCAGCTCTCCAATGAAACAGACCGGACACTTCCCCGCCGGCATGAACAGCCCGCACGGCCGGTGCAGGTTGTTCCACTGGGTCTCATACCGGCCATTCCCATCGAACACCTGCACACGGTGGTTCTCCCGGTCCGCCACATAGACCCAGCCATCCGCATCGCAGGTGATGTTGTGCGTGATATTGAACTCCCCGGGATCGGAACCAGGCCCGCCCCAGGACAGCAGCAGCCGCCCCTTCGGATCGTATTTGTGGACGCGGGAGTTGCCATACCCATCGGCCACATAGATGTCCCCCTGCGGCGACATCGCGGTATGGGTGCAGCGGTGGAACGGATCGCCGCTCATGTACGGGGCGGGCTTACCGGGCGTGCCCAGCGTCAGCAGGACGCGACCATCCAGCGTGCATTGCCGGACCGAATGATCGGCGTCATCGGTCAGCCAGATCGTATCGTCGGGCGCGACGAATACGCCATGCGCGCGGGGGAACACGCCCTCGCCCCACGAGCGCAGGAAATTGCCGTCGCGGTCGAAGACGATCATCGGATGCTCGCCGCGATTGAAGACATAGACATTGTCGCGGCTGTCCGTGCCGATCCCGCCGATCTCCTTGAACGACCAGCCTGGCGGCAGCTTCGCCCAGTTCTCGACGGGTTCGTAGGTGTATTCGCCGGTTCCGACGGTTGGCATGACGGTTCCCCCAGTTTGTTCGGCGCTATTGTGGTGGGTGAAACGGGCGCCGGTAAAGACTAGGCTCCTGCCTCGATCGCGGCCAGACTGTGCCCACCAACACCAGGAGGAAACAGATGGATCGCTTGAAGGACAAGATCATCCTGATCACCGGCGGCGCCCGCGGCCAGGGCGCTGCCGAGGCTCGGCTGTTCGTCGCGGAAGGCGCGCGCGTGGTCATCACCGATGTGCTGGAGGACCAGGGACGCGCGCTCGCGGCGGAACTGGGACAGTCGGCATCGTTCGTGAAGCATGATGTGACGTCGGAAACCGACTGGGCCGCCGCAATCGCCGCCGCGCAGGCCCTGGGCGGGCTGCACGGCATGGTGAACAACGCCGGCATCTACCAGCCGGCCCGCCTGATGGACACCGACGTCCAGTTGTTCGAGCGCCACATGCGGGTGAACCAGCTTGGCTGCTTCATCGGGATGAAATCCGTCGTGCCGCTGATGGAAAAATCCGGTGGCGGATCGATCGTCAACATCTCCTCCGTCGCGGGCCTGCGCGGCTCGCCTGGCGCGATCGCCTACAGCGCCACCAAATGGGCGTTGCGCGGCATGACCAAGGCGGCCGCCGTCGACCTCGCGCCGAAGGGCATCCGGGTGAACTCCATCCATCCCGGCCCAATCGACACCGAGATGCTGAACGTCCGCACCACCGAGGAACGGGCCGCCCGCCTGCAACTCGTGCCGATGAAGCGGATGGGCACGGTGGATGAGATCGCGAACCTGGTCCTGTTCCTGGTCTCTAACGAAAGCAGCTACATCACCGGGGCCGAGGTCGCGATCGACGGCGGCGCGACGCTCTAACTGGCTTATTGCAACGGGGCGGATGCTCGGACATCATCCGCCCCGCACGCTTGACCACGGAGACGACGATGCAGGCGCATGGAATGACCACCACCCTGGCGGGCTCCGCCATCCGATCCGAGGTGATCGGCGCGGTATCCGCCCTGATCTTCGGCCTGTTCATCGTCTTCACGGTGGGCTTCGCCGGTGCCTCGGTTTTGCATGAAGCCGCGCACAACACCCGCCATTCAATCGCCTTCCCCTGCCACTGATCCGGGCATGAGCGGCTTTCGCCGCCTGTTCTTCGTGGCGCTGATCGCCGGCCTCGCCGCGGGGCTTGCCACGTCCGTCGTGCAGGCGGGGAAACTTTGGCCGCTGATCGAATCGGCCGAGTTGCTGGAAGCCGCTGCCCCCACGCCAGCGCCCGCCGCTCCCCAGGGTCATCCACACGATCACGCCGCCGCTGGCCACGCGCATGACCACGCGCACGATCATGGATGGAGCCCGGAAGGCCCGCTGCGCCACGGCCTGACCATCCTGTTCAACATTGCCGCAGGCCTCGGGTTCGGCCTCATCCTGAACGCCCTGGCTCGGCTTCGCGCGCTATCCGCCGGCGGGACCTTCACCGCCACCGAGGGCGTACTGTGGGGCATCGCCGGCTTCGCGGCCTTCGCGCTCGCCCCCGCTTTGGGCCTGCCGCCGGAACTGCCAGGCATGGCGGCCGGAGAATTGGTGCACCGCCAACTCTGGTGGGCCGCGACCGCCCTCTGTTCAGCCGGTGCGATCGCTCTGTGGGTGTTCATGGGCGGGTTCTGGTGCGCCATCGCCGTGATCCTGGCCGTGGTGCCGCACGCCGTCGGCGCCCCGCATGCGCATGAGCATGGGGTGGTGCCGGGCGAACTCGGCGCCGCCTTCGCCGCGGCGTCGCTGGCGGCTTCGGCCGTGTTCTGGGTCGTGCTGGGCGGCGTGTCCGGCTGGGCGCAGGCGCGCTGGGGCCAGACGGCCTGACCCCGTCAGGCCCGGTTCAGCCAGACCCGATCCCCGACCGAAACGACCCCGAGCCGCGTGGCGGTGCCGTAGGCACCGATCTCGTTGTCGAAGTCCTGTGCGACCAGTCGCAGCACCGAGGGGTCGCGTACGGCCGTCACTGGATCGATCGTCACCATCGCACAGCGCACCACGCCGCCGCCCAGCACCAACGTCGGCCCCTCCTGCGCGTCACCAAACCGCAGGGTGCCGCCGAGCCAGTCGGTTTCGCGGCCGGTGCTAGGCGCGGCGTCGATGGTAAGGTTGATGCGGAAGCGATCGAGGCCGATGGCCCCTGCCCGCGTCGCCTCCAACCGGCGCAGCGTCTCGGTGGCGACGACGGATACGGGCATCGCGTCCTGACAGCCCTTGCCGAGGTGCATCAGGTGAACGGCCTCCCCAGCCTCAGCGGCCAGGCGCTCGGCCAAGGCCGGATCGGTCACGGCATGGTCGGCGCCGTCCGGGGTGGTAACCTGCGGCGGTTCAGCAGCCGGATTGGCGGGATCGGCGAAGCGCGGGCGGTACAGGACCATGCCGGAGATGTCCCGCCCGGTCAGCCAGGGAAAGCGGGAACGGTTGGCGCTGCGGACAAAGGCGTATTGCCGGTCGCCCAGCAACCCGGTCCAGCGCAGTTCCGCGGAAGCCAGCGGTTCGGCGTGCATTGATTTCACCGGATAGCGGTTGATCGCCGTCACGGTCCCGAGTTCCTGAAACGCCATGTCGTCTCCTACCGCACCAGCGGGGGCGCCGACGGCCCCTGCCCCAGGCGCCGTTGCATCAGCACACTGTCCAGCCAGCGTCCCAGCTTGTAGCCCACCGCCTCCAGCACGCCCACCATGCGGAAGCCGCAGGACGCGTGCAGGCGGATCGAGGCGGTGTTGGCGCTGTCACCGATCACCGCGATCATCTGGCGCAGATCGCGCGCCTCACACTCCGCGACCAAGGCCGGCAGCAGCAGGCGGCCGATGCCCTGCCCCACCGTGTCGGGGCGCAGGTAGATGGAATTCTCCACCGTGTCCCGATAGGCGGCGCGCGGCCGGTATGTGCCGGCATAGGCATAGCCCAGGATCGCGCCATCCCGCTCCGCCACCAGATAGGGCAGGCCCTTGCCCGTGACGTCGCCGCGCCGGCGCAGCATTTCCTCCAGCGCCGGCGGCTCGGTTTCGAATGACGCGAAACCGTGGCGGACATGATGGCCATAGATGGCGGTGATGGCGGGCATGTCCGCTTCCTGACACGGGCGGATGGTGGGCGGCGTGGTCATGCGCGGTTCCGTTGGCTTCGATCTCCTCCGCACAGTCAGGACGCTCGGCCGGCTTGGCAAGCTGGCGAAACCGCCCCATGGAACGGGTGGTCCGGATGTCTCAAACGGTAACCACGGTGAACAACCGATCTTGGTTTCGAATGATATTGACGCGGCCGCGCGGTCCCACCAGATATCGAAGTTCGTATCTGCGCTCACCATCCATGCCTTCACTGCAAAGACCTAGCCGGTGCCCATTTCAGCCAGTCTGGATTCATTGAAGAGCGTGATGCAGCGTCAGCCCGATCGGCGCCGGCTTGGGCATCGCGTGCTGGGCGTGGGCATCTGCCTGGTGCTGGTAACGATCTTGTGCGCGGTGCTGTCGATCTGGCACCTGCGGACCGTCGCGATCGAGGACGCCGAGTCGGACGCCCTCGCGATCGGCACCGTGCTGGCCGAACAGACGCGGCGGCATGTGCAGGTCTATGACCTGATCCAGCGCAATCTGGAAACCCGTGTCCGCACCGAGGGCCGTCAGTCCGCCGAGGAACTGCAGGAGGACTGGACATCGCGCAAGACCCATCAGTTGCTCCAGGAATACAAAGCCTTTGTCCCCGGTCGCGGCGCGATCATGCTGTTCGACCAACGCGGTTCCCTGGTCGCCACGTCCCGCGGCTGGCCGGCGGTGCCGTTCGATGTCTCGGACCGTGAACATTTCCGCTTCCATCAGCAGACCAACACCGGCGACCTGCATGTGATGCTGCGCACGCGCGCCGACATCACCGGCCGAGCGATGATCTATCTGTCGCGACGGATCAGCGGGCCGGATGGGGCGTTCCTGGGCGTGGTCGTCGGCGCCATCGATGGTCCCGAGCTGTCCGAGTTCTACCGCTCGCTCAGCGTGCGGGAGGCACGGGCGATTACCCTGCTGCGATCGGACGGGCTGATCCTGGCAGCCGGCCCCCAGCATGAGCACCGGATCGGCGACACGGTCCCCCGCGGGTCGGTCTGGCATGCCGTGTCCAGCGCGCCCGATGGACGCATCTATCGCGGCACCCACTTCCTGACCGGGACGCCGGCCATTGCCTCCACCCATCCGGTGCCGGGCATGTCCCTCGTGCTCGACATCTCGCGGGAGGTGGACGACGTGCTGGCCACCTGGCGCCAGCAGATGCGCCTGATCGTGGCCGGCCAGGTGGTCGTGATCCTGGCGACCGTGCTGTTCCTGTTCCTGATCCGCCGTCAGTTCCGCATGCAGGACGAACAACTCGGGATGCTGCGGACCGTGGGCGCCGAAGCGGTCGAGAATGCGCGGCGATTGAACGACTTCGCCTCCCTCGCGTCCGACTGGTTCTGGGAACAGGACGCCAACCTGCGCTTCGTTCCGATCGCGACTCCGGTCCCCAGCACCAGGCTGGTCGACGACACGTCGAACTTCGGCCGCACGCGGCGGGAGCAGTCCGGCATCATCGACCCGACCGGCCCGCTCTGGTCCGTCCACGAGGCCGATCTCGCAGCTCGCCTGCCGTTTCGTGACTTCCGCTATCCGCGCATCGGTCATGACGGGGTACGGCATTATGTCTCGATCAGCGGAAAGCCGATCTTCGGGGCGGACGGCACCTTCCAGGGCTATCGCGGCGTCGGGCGCGACATCACCCGCGACATGGAAGCGGCGGAAGCCCTGCGGCAGGCCAAGGAACGAGCCGAGGCAGCCGTCGTCGCGCGCGCGGAATTCCTGGCGAACATGAGCCACGAACTGCGGACTCCGCTGAACGTGATCATCGGCTTCTCGGACCTGATCGTCCGTCACCCGGTCGCTTCCACCACGCCGCCGCTGGCCGATTATGCCCGCGATATCCAGGCCAGCGGCCAGGACCTGCTGGCCACGATCAACGCGATCCTTGATCTCTCGAAGCTGGAAGACGGGCTTTACCACCTGCGGCGCGACAACGTCCGCGTCGGCCCCATCCTGGAAGCAACGGTCCAGGAGACGCGGGCGGCCGCCGCCCAGAAAGAGGTCGCCGTCGAATACCATGACCCGGGGTTCGAGGCGGTGCTGAGTTGCGACGGCCGCGCCTTTGGGCAGATCATGCGGCACGTGGTGAACAACGCGGTGAAGTTCACGCCGGCGGGCGGCGATGTCTCGGTCAGCATGGAACGGCTGGCCAACGGAGGGCTGGGCGTGTGGATCACAGATACCGGCATCGGCATCGACAGCACCGAACTGGCCCGGTTGTTCGAGCCATTCTACCAGTCGAACTCATCGCTGAGCCGAGCCCATGGCGGGCCTGGCCTGGGACTGGCGATCTCCCACAGACTGATGACCCTGCACGGGGGCAGCATCGCGGTGGAAAGCACCCCGGGCAAAGGCACCACGATCCGCCTGCTGTTCCCGGCGGACCGGGTGGTGCAGGCGGGGTGAGGGCAGTGCTGGGGTTCACCCCAGGCCCCACCAGGGACGCTGTCCCTGGAGCCTGCCAAAGGCCTCAGGCCTTTGGAAACCATTGGTTGGGGGAATTCAGGAGGGGCCGACACGGACCTCGCGCAGGCATGGTTGGCCCCTCCTGAATTCCCCCCAATGAGCGGTTCCAAGGGCTGTGCCCTTGGTGGGGGTCGAGGGGGCAAAGCCCCTCGCGGGGTCTGGGGCGGAGCCCCAATGCCCCCCGCTCTGGCGCCACACGGTCCGCTGGAGTAGCGTGGCCGGGTCTTGATGCATCGAAGGGGGGATGAACCCCCGGGACGCCGAACCGCCGGATCGCGGTAACGGATTGGGAGGGTAAGCGATGCTCCACGCATTCACCACACGTGAAATCGAATATATTCGTCATGGCGACACGGGGTACATGGCGAAGGTCTACATCCCGGAGGGTTCGGGACCGTTTCCCATGGTCATCGACCTGCATGGCGGTGCCTGGAGCGCGGGTGACCTGGCTGATTGCGACGACCGCGCCAAGGTCATGGCCGGCAGCGGCCTGATCGTCGCGGCGATCAATTTCCGCCATGGCGGGGACATGTATCCCTCCTCCTGCGCCGACATCAACTATGCGGTGCGCTGGATGAAGGCCATGGCGGGGGAGTTCCGCGGGAGGGCCGACAAGATCGGGCTGTCGGGGACATCCTCGGGCGGGCATCTGGCGACATTGGTGGCGATGCGCCCGCACGATCCGCGCTATGCCGCGCTACCCGGGCCGGGCGGTGTGGATGCAACCGTGCAGGCGATCGTCATGCAGTGGCCGGTGATCAACCCGCTCTCGCGCTACCACCATGCGCGGCGGCTGCGGGATACCGCCAATCCGCCGGCCTGGATCGGCAATATCCCCGAGCGGCAGGAGATGTACTGGGGCTCCGAGGGCGCGATGTCGGAGGGCAATCCGATCGGTATTTTGGAGCGCGGGGAGAAAGTGCTGACCCCGCCGACGCTGTGGATCCAGGGCCAGCCGGACCAGACGCATGACTACCGCGACCCGAACTCACCGATCGAGTTGAACGAGCCGCTGCGGTATTCGCTGAACTATCGCAAGGCCGGCGGGTATATCGAGACGCTGTATATCGACAATGCGATCCGCGCCTCGGATGCCTCGCACAAGCCGACGGCGGCGTTCTTCCTGCGCTTCCTCGGGTAAAGGCGAAGGCCCCGGCGCGGGGAACGCGCCGGGGCCGGGCCTGGATCAGTCGAACAGTTCCGAGAGCCAGTTCTTCCGCGGCTTGCCGTAGGAGCGGCGCTTGTCGTCATCCCAATCATCGTCATCACGCTTGTAGGGGCGGCCGCCGTCCCGTTGGCCCGCCCAGCCAGGCGGGGGCTGCTGATAGGCCGGCTGCTGGTAGCCAGGCTGGGGGGACGGCGACTGCGTCCAACCGGATGGCTGCGGCGGCGGGGGCGCCGCGGGGCGGGGCGGCGGGGCCTCGGCCACCGCAACGCGTTCGATGATCTTGTCGAGTTCCCCCCGATCCAGCCAGACGCCGCGGCACTGCGGGCAGTAGTCGATCTCGATCCCGTGCCGCTCGCTCATGGTCAGGGTCGACCCACAGCGGGGGCAATCGAATGCGGTCATCACAATGTCTCCTTCACGGGGGCGTTGGTTGCACTCACATCGGTATCAAGGCGCGTCCGGACAAGGGACACCAGGACACCGCCGGCCAGAAGTGAAGCTGTCACCGACAGGGAAATCACCGGGTCGAGTTTCCCGAAAACCTGGTTCCAGAAGATCTTGCCGGCGATGAAGATCAGCACGAGCGCCAAGGCGGGCTTGAGGTAGCGGAACCGGTGGATCATCGCCGCCAGCGCGAAGTACAGCGCCCGCAGGCCCAGGATCGCGAAGATGTTGCTGGTGTAGACGATGTAGGGATCGGTCGTGATCGCGAAGATCGCGGGCACGCTGTCGACGGCGAAGATCAGGTCGGCGATCTCCACGAGCGCCAAGGCGAGGAACAGGGGCGTCGCCCAGACCACCTTCCGTCCGGTCGCCGGATCGGGCAGGCGGACCAGGAAGCGTGACCCATGCAGTCCCTCGGTCACCCGCATGTGGCGGCGCAGGAACCGCAGGACGGGGTTGTCCTCGATCGCGTGCGGCGTGTCACCGATCAGCAGCATCTTGACGCCGGTGACCAGCAGGAAGGCGCCGAAGATCCACATGGTCCAGGCGAAGTTCTCGATCAGCGCGGCCCCGAGGCCGATCATGATGGCGCGCAGCACGATCACGCCCAGGATGCCCCAGAACAGCACGCGGTGGCGCAGGTTCTCGGGGATCGCGAAGTAGGTGAAGATCAGGCTGATGACGAAGATGTTGTCGAGCGCCAGCGTCTTCTCGACGAAGAAGCCGGTGAAGTAGTTGATGCCGCTATCGCGTCCCAGCTCCATCCAGACGAAGCCGCCGAAGGCACAGGCGATGGCGATGTAGAAGGCGCTCATCCACAAGGATCGGGTGACGCCGGGGGTTTTGTTGCCGCGGTTCAGGACGCCGAGGTCGAGCACCAGCAGGATCAGGACCAGACCCAGGAACAGCAACCACAGCCAGGCGGGCTTGCCGAGAAACTCGGCGTACAGGACGAGTGTCGACTCCATTAGTCGTACTCCCTCAAGTGCCGGACCGATCGAACGGCCGGCAGGTGAAGGATCCGACATCATCGCCGGTATGCGGCGATCAGAGGGGCCCGGACCCGGGTGATCGTTGATATAGCAGATGATCTGCGTTTTTCAAGGGGCAGATGCGCGTTTTACGCCGACCGATGCGGGGCGCGCCGTCAGGCCCGCCGGCGCTGCTTCTTCGGCGGCACCAGGTCGAGCAACGGCACCAGGAAGCGTCCGGTGTGGCTTTCGGGGTTGGCGGCGATGTCCTCGGGCGTGCCCTCGGCCACGATGCGGCCGCCGCCGTCCCCGCCCTCGGGTCCCAGGTCCAGGATCCAGTCGGCGGTCTTGATGACTTCCAGGTTGTGCTCGATCACCACGACCGTGTTGCCCTGATCGACCAGCGCGTGCAGGACTTCCAGCAGTTTCCGCACATCCTCGAAATGCAGGCCCGTTGTCGGTTCGTCCAGGATGTACAGGGTCCGCCCGGTGGCGCGTCGGGCCAGTTCCTTGGACAATTTGATCCGCTGCGCCTCCCCGCCCGACAGCGTCGTCGCCTGCTGGCCCAGCGCGATATAGCCGAGGCCGACCTGCTGGAGGATCTTCAACCGATCATGGATTCGCGTCTGGGCGGAGAAATAGGGCACCGCCTCATCGACGGTCATCGCCAGGACCTCGGCGATCGACTTGTCGCGGAACTTGATCTCCAGGGTTTCGCGGTTGTAGCGCTTGCCCTTGCAGGTGTCGCAGGTGACGTAGACGTCAGGCAGGAAGTGCATCTCGATCTTCAGCACGCCATCGCCCTGGCAGGCCTCGCACCGTCCGCCCTTGACGTTGAAGCTGAAGCGGCCGGGCTTGTAGCCCCGGGCGCGCGATTCCGGCAGTTCGGCGAACCAGTCGCGGATCGGGGCGAACAGGTCGGTATAGGTCGCGGGGTTGGATCGCGGGGT
>CANJSR010000156.1 GCA_947476855.1 Acetobacteraceae bacterium | reverse complement strand
TCCTTCTTGTAGATATAGGCGAAGGGATCGGCCAGCGCGGGCAGGAAGGCGCCGGTCGCGTACTTCAGCTTGAACACCACGGTGCGGTCGTCGGTCGCCGCCACGGACTCGACCATGGAGAAGAACGCTTCCCGCGCGCTGAGGATTCCCTTGGATGGGTTGATGATTCGTTGCCATGACGCGGCGACGTCCTTGGCCGTCAGGGCCGTTCCGTCATGCCACTTCACGCCGTCGCGGATCGTGAAGGTCCAGGTCTTGCCGCCATCCGTTGGCGTCGGCATCGCGGTACACAGATCACAGACGAAATCAGTCGAGGACATGGGATTGTCGGGGTTGATGCGGATCAGCACACTGTAGAACGGCGCCGTCGCATGCACCGTGGCGAAGGTCGTCTCCCGGTGGCCATCCAGGCTCGGCGGTGAATCCGCTGGAATCATGTAGGTCAGCACGCCACCTTTCTTCGGGGCCTGCGCCACCGCTCCGAACGCAACCAGTGTCCCGAGCGCAGCCGCCAAAGTCGTACGCCACATCGCCATCGTTATAGTCCGTCCTTACCTAAACTTCGCTGCAGGCCACCATATGGCCAGGGGCAATTTCGCGCGCGACCGGCCGTTCCTTGGAGCAACGGTCGACCGCCATCGGGCATCGCGGATGAAACACGCACCCCGAGGGCGGATTGATGGGGCTTGGAACTTCGCCCTTCACGGGGCGGAACTCCCGCCCTTGCTCGACCGCGGGATCGGGGATTGGCACCGCCGCGAGCAAGGCGCGCGTGTAGGGGTGCTTGGGGTTGTCGAACAACTCATCGCTGTCCGCCATCTCTACGATCCGGCCCAGGTACATCACCGCCACGCGCTGGCAGAGATGACGGACCACGGAAAGATCATGCGCGATGAAAAGATAGGTCAGGCCGAACTGTTCGCGCAGATCCTCCAGCAGGTTCACCACCTGCGCCTGGATCGAGACATCAAGCGCGGACACGGGTTCGTCGCAGACAATGAACTCGGGGTTCATCGCCAAGGCGCGCGCGATGCCAACACGCTGGCGCTGACCGCCGGACATTTCGTGCGGATAGCGATCGGCGAAGCCTGCGTTCAGCCCGCAGATCGTCAGCAATTCGCGCACGCGCGCATCGCGCTTGGCCGCGTCGGGGATGATTTTGTGGACGTGCATCGGTTCGGCAATGATATCGCCGATCTTCATGCGCGGGTTCAGCGAACTGTAGGGGTCCTGAAAGATCACCTGGATGCGCTGTCGCAACGGCTGCAACTTGCCAGCGTCCAGCTTCGTGATATCGACGCCGTCGAACAGGATCTGACCCTCGGTCGGCTTTTCCAGCCGCAGCACGCAGCGTCCGGTCGTTGTCTTACCGCAACCGCTCTCGCCGACCAGGCCCAGGATTTCGCCGCGCCTGACGACGAAGTCGATCCCGTCAACCGCCTTCACATCACCGACCTTCCGGCTGAGCAGCCCGTCGGTGATCGGGAAATGCATCTTGAGGCCCTTGACCTCCAGCAGGGGTGGCGCGTCGCTCATGATGGTGCTCCCGCCAGTGCTTCGAGTTCGTGGGATCGGAAACAGGCCGCGACATGCGTGGGATGGTCGGTGGCGACCAATGGCGGGCGCGATTCCGCGCAGGCGTCTATTGCGAACCGGCAACGGGGACGAAACGAACATCCCTGATCCAGCCTTGTAAGATCTGGCGGCTGGCCTTCCACGGGTTCAAGTCGAGCGCGCCGGGGGAGGTCGAGGCGAGGGACGGATTTGAGGAGGGCGATGGTGTAGGGGTGGCGCGGCCGGTGATAAATATCGATGGCCGGTCCGGCTTCCACGATCCGCCCCGCGTACATCACGTTCACGCGATTGGCATAGCGCGCGACCACGCCGAGGTTATGCGTGATGATGATCAGCGCGATGTTCAGACGTTTTGTCAGATCCTTCATCAACTCAAGGATTTGCGCCTGGATTGTCACGTCCAGCGCCGTCGTCGGCTCATCCGCGATGATCAGTTTTGGATTGCAGGCCAGCGCGATGGCGATCATCACGCGCTGCCGCATGCCGCCCGATAGCTGGTGTGGATACTGCCGTAATCGCCTGTCGACATCCGCGATGCCGACCAGATTGAGCAGTTCACGCGCGCGCTTGTCGGCCTCCGCGCGGTCAACGCCGCGGTGCTGTTCAAGTGTCTCCGTGATCTGCCGGCCGATCGTCAATACAGGGTTGAGCGATGTCATCGGTTCCTGGAAAACCATCCCGATGGATGCACCACGAATGGTTCGCATCTCCTCCTCGGATAGTTTCATCAGATCCTGGCCGTCGAACATCACCTGGCCGGCGGTGACGCGGCCTGGTGGATCGGGAATCAGCCGGAGGACGGTCAGCGCGCTGACCGACTTGCCTGATCCGCTCTCGCCGACGACGGCGACGGTTTCCCCCGCCTCGACGGAATAGCTGATTCCGTCGACGGCAGGCACAATGCCGGCACCCGTGCGAAACTCGGTGTGCAGGCCCTTGACTTCCAACAATGCTGGCAAAGGCGCGTCCTGAACGTTGGTCCCGTGAAGCCAAATCATTTTTCTTACCAATAGACGTACCGGACTTTCGCGCAGTCTGTCAACGGAAACGCAGGGCCGCCATGCGTCCCAGGATTGACGCGCCCGCCCTGGTCTTTCCTGGCCATGCGGCTACACTTCCTCCAACCAAGCACGGAGGGAACCATGGACCTGCGATTGTCCGAGGAATATCAGGCGCTTCAGGCGGAAGTCCGGGCGTTCATCGCGAAGTTTGGCGAACGCTCCCCCAAGGTCGGTGGCGGACGGAAGAAGCCGGACCAGAAGACTCTCGACTGGCAGAAGATCCTGGTCGAGCACGGTTACGCCGGCCGCACCATCCCGAAGGAATATGGCGGCTTCGGCGCCGAACCCGACGTGATGGCGGCCGCCGTCATCGCCGAGGAGTTCGCCCGGGCCGAGGTCTATGCCGGCCTGACCAACCAGGGCATTTCCATGCTGGTGCCCACTTTGCTTGAAGTCGGGACGGACAAGCAGAAGCAGGACTACATCGGCCCGACCATCCGCGGTGAAATGATCTGGTGCCAGGGATATTCGGAACCCGGCAACGGCTCGGACCTGGCGAACGCGCAGACGCGGGCCGAGTTGAAAGACGGCAACTGGATCGTCAACGGCCAGAAGATCTGGACCAGTTCCGCCCATTACGCGGACATGATGTTCCTGCTGTGCCGCACTGAACCAGAGAAGTCCAAGCACGAAGGCCTGTCCTACCTTTTGTTGAGCATGAACAGTCCCGGCCTGGATCGCCGCCCGCTGACGACGATGACGGGCCGCAATGAATTCAACGAAGTCTTCTTCACCGACGTGAAGGTGCCGGAAGACCAGATCGTCCTCGGCCGCGGCAAGGGCTGGTACGTCGCCAACGTCACGCTGAAGCACGAACGCCTGATGATTGGCGACGCTGGCAAGATGAATGCTCGGCTGGAACAACTGGTTCGCCTGTGCCAGTCATCGGAAATTGACGGCCGGCCGATCATCACCATGCCGGAATATCGTGACCGACTGCTGAAGTTGCAGGGAGAGGTGATCGCCTGGAAAGCCCACAACCTCCGTTTGCTGACCGAGGCCGCGCAAGGCACCGAGTCCGGCGTCAAGCGCATGATCATCAAATACGGCGGCACCATGCTTGGCTGGCGCCTTTCGTCCCTCGCCATCGATGCACTCGGCGCCGCTGGTCTTCCGTATGAAACATTGGGCGAAGACGCGGAAGCCGATGACGCAACGACCTGGAACATCGACTATATGTATGACGTTGGCCTGATGATCGGCGGCGGGTCGACCAACATCCAGAAGAACATCATCGGCGAACGCGGACTCGACCTGCCGCGCGAACCGAAAGTGCAGAACGCTTCCGCGATCGGGAGGGGCTGATGGAATTCGCTCTCACCCTGGAACAACGCCAGTTCGACGACTCGCTGCGCGCGTTCCTGAAGGACCGCCTGCCGATGGAGCGTCTGCGCGCGCTCGCCCCCGCCGGCGTTGGCTTCGACGAAGACCTGTGGAACGGCATGCTGGAACTGGGGCTGCAAGGCCTGCTGGTGCCGGAACGATTTGGTGGCGCGGGCCTGGGAATCCTCGATGCCGCCGTGGCCGGGGAAGCTTTGGGTTACGCCGCCGCGCCGATCCCCTTCGCCGGCAGCATCGTGATGGCATCTTTGGCCTTCATGAACAGCGCCACTGAGTCGCAACAGGATGAATATTTGCCGCAACTGGCGGGTGGAGAGGCACGGTTCGCCGTGGCCTTCGCCGGCCTCGCGGGGCAGACGGGCGCGGCGAAGGCAACCTATGCCGATGGCCGCCTGTCCGGTCGCGTGGCGGCGGTGATGGACGCGGGATCAGCCACACATTTTGTCGTGTATCTGGCGGATGGCACCGCGGCGGTCGTGGCCGCCGACGCGGCGGGCGTGTCATCACACATGCATCGCAGCCTGGATCGCACACGCCCGACCGTCGACGTCACGTTCGATAATGCACCAGCGGAACGTCTGGATGCGGCGAATGATCCGATGGGCGCCGCGAAGCGCGTGCTCGACGCCGGCCGTATCATGCTGGCGGCCGACACGCTTGGCGCGGCGCAGAACATGCTCGACAAGGCCGTGGCCTTCGCGAAAGAACGCGTGCAGTTCGGCCGGGTCATCGGCAGCTTCCAGGGCGTGAAGCATCCCTTGGCCGATTGCGTCACCATGCTTGAACCTTGCCGCGGGATGGTCTGGTACGCCGCCCATGCCCAGGATATGATCCCCGAGGAAGCGCGCCTCACCGCCTGCCACACCAAGGCGCATCTCGCCGATGTCGGACGCGAAGTCGCCCGCATGACCACCGAAACCCACGGCGGCATGGGTTTCACCGATCTGCTCGGCCTGCACTACTGGTTCAAGCGAATCAGTTTCAATCGACAACTTCTCGGTGGCCCGGAAATCTGCCGGGAAGAAGCGGCCGCGCTGCAAGGATGGCTGACCCATGCCTGATATCGATATTGAACCAATCCGCGCGCAACTCGGCAAGATCGCGACGGATCACGACCTGGCGATCGCCGCCCCGATGCGGGGCATGGTCGTTACCTTCGATCGCAACGAGACCGCGCCGGAAGAAGGCCAGCCAGTTCCCCCCGGCTGGCATCTGGCTTTTTTCCCCGAGGCCGCGCGCCTGGCCGGGCTGGGAGAGGACGGACTGCCGCTGGAACGCGGCGGCCTGCCGCAGATGCCGCTGCCCCGGCGCATGTACGCCGGCGCGACGCTGTCTTTCCACAGCCCGATCCTGATCGGCGACAAGCTGCGACGGGAAACCGAGTTCAGCGACGTCCAACTCCGCAAGGGCGCCACCGGCACGCTGATCATCGCGACCCGGACACAGCGTATCTACACGCCGCGCGCCCTCGCGATCACCGAGGACGCGGTCACGGTCTTTCGTGAAGCGGTCAAGCCAGGAGAGAAATCGGGCATCCCGCAGACCGAGCCGCCGCCAGCCGGTCTGCCCTGGTCACGCACCATCAAGCCGGACCCGGTGTCGCTCTTCCGCTACTCGGCGCTGACCTTCAACCCGCATCGCATCCACTACGACCGTCCCTACGCAATGAACGTCGAAGGCTATCCGGGTCTGGTCGTGCATGGCCCGTTCTCGCAGCAATGCCTGCTCGATCTGCTGCGGGATTCGACACCGCGGCCGATCGTGAAGTTTGCCATGCGGGCACGGTCTCCGCTGTTCGATGTCGCGCCGTTTACCGTCGTTGGCGGCATGGTCAACGACAATGAAGCGGACCTGTTCGCGGTTGGGCCCAGCGGCGGGATCGCGATGCAGGCGCGGGCGACGCTGGGAACCTGACGTTCAGCCGCGCGATTTAGGTCCGCGCACATTCAACGGGGGTGGGTTGCCGAATGGGCTTCGCATCACAGGCTCCCCACCCCGCCATGCCATACGGAAATATAGGGCGGCGATTTCCGCGTAGTTCTCGAAGAATTTCGTGGCCGCCAGCGCCTCCGCCTGCAGCTTTGCGGCCGCCGCGTGATCGCCCGCGCTCCGCTTGATTTCCGACCATAGAGCATAGGCCGTCGAGCTTTCGGGATACAGCGCGACGGATTGCGCGATGGCCTTCTCCGCCCCCGCCATGTCGCCCGAGCCCAGGAGTGCGGCCGCCTGGGTCATATAGGCCGTTGAAAGCAGGGTCTTGTCCTCTGGCGGATTGGTGGCAATCAGGTCCGCCATGTGTTCCGCCGCCTTCGGGTCCTGATCCAGAGCCATGTTGGCGAATGCGGCGTTCAGGGGCGGTACGGGATTGTCCGGATCCGATATCATCGCGGCATGAAACAACGCGTGGGCCGTCGCCGGATCATTGCGGAACAAAGCGATGATGCCGCGCAGATTCTCGAACCGGGAGCGTTCGGCGTTCAGCGGCGTCGGCGGCAACTGCGCCATCGCATACTGGATGATGGCCTCGCAGTCATGGAAATCCCGGTCATCCGCGTGCCGCTGCATCAGGTTCAGTGCGGTGATGTAGGGATCGATCCGTGCGATGGCGATCATGGAGGCGCGATGAGCCAGGGCGACGATGCTCTCATCCTTCTGCTGCACGACTTCCTGCTGGAAACTGTTGAAGCGCTTGCTGCCAAAGCCGGTGACGAGGATCTTGGCGGTCGATTCCTCGGCGAACAGGCGTAGTTTGATATGATCCGGCTGGATGCCAAGCTGGCTCTGGAAGGCGTAGGCGACGCTGGGGACGTGGAGGGCTTCGGCGATGCTGATGGCGATTCCATCCGGGCGGCCGACCTGGACGATCGGACGCGCGATGACCGATTGCGTGTCGGAGATGCGGCCGACCTCTTCCTTCAGGATGTCGGTCAGCATTTCCTCGGTGATCACGACCTTTTCGACGCGGGACGCGACCTGCGCTTCCAGCACCACGTCCCTGGGATGCAGCATGGTGTCGAAGCCCAGCAGGGCGATGATCAGTCCGACGGCGAGGCTGAAGGTCGTGAGGTCCATGGCTTCATTTACCTGATATCGGACTCGCGCAGCCTGGGGACATCACGCCGGTTCGGCATTGACGTGCGTCAATCCTACAATGTCTCCGCCAACCGGGCCTGACGGGCCATACGGGGGCCGCGGGCGATGGAAAGGGTGGCATCGAGGTCAGTCAGCATCGTCTCCACGGTCGGATCGGTGGGACCGAATGTAGCGACATGCGTCCGGACCCGTTGCGCGATATCCCCGGCCAAGACGCGCAGCCCGACCAGTGTCGCTGATCCCGAGTCCAGCGTGCCGGCGTCCAGTGTTGCGACAACGGCCTCGGCACCGGCCTCATACACCGCCGTCAGTGCGACCAGGCCGCCAAGGGACAGGTTCCGTTCGTCGGACGCCGACCCGTCAGCCAACCGGCGCAGCAGGAAGCGGAAGGCGCCGAGCGTGCTGAAGGTGCCGATGGCGTCTTCAACGTCGCGGAAGGGGAGGGCCATCCGTTCATAGGCGGAACCGCGTTCTCCCAGCATCGCGTCGGCGGGAACCTCGCAGCCGGCCAGCACCATGTGGCAATGACGGGACGGGCGCAGGGCGTGGAAGCCGGGCATCTCCTGCATGCTCAGGCCGGGCGTGTCGGCGGGCACCAGGAAGGCGCTGTAGCGCTTGCGGCCGTCGGTTTCGTCGGTGATTGCCACGACGATGATCGCCTCGGCGTCTGGCCCGTTGCTGACCCAGGCCTTTTCGCCGGTGATGCGAAATCCGCCCGGGATCGCCTCGGCCCGCGTCGTCAGCAGCTTCGGATGGGCGCCCACCTTCGGTTCCGAGATCGAAACCGACAGCGCGCGCCCCAGCCAGATCGCCTGCTGGCCGGGGGTGCCGAAACCCTCGATGAAATGCCGTCCGACCTGCTGGCGCCCGCCCCAGATGCCCGCCACGCCCAGCATCCCGGTGCGCGCGACGATCGCCGCCTTCACCCGGGCGATCGCTGTGTAGTCGGGCAAGGGCCGCAGCATCCCTGTCTCCACCATCCCCTGCTGCGGTCGCGTGCCGGGGTCTTCGCAGCGGGCCAGCCAGGCGTCGATCCGGCGGGCGATGTCGTCCTGCATGGGCGTTCTCCGGGTGTGTCAGGCGTGGAAACCGCCCGTGTTCCGTGTAACGTGCCTTCAGCGCGAACGCGCGCCAAGACCATAGGGAGATACGCCATGAAACTCGGCTATTTCACGATGCCGTCGCATCCGCCCGAGCGCGGCCTGAAGGAAGGCCATGACTGGGACTTGCAGGTCCTCCGCTGGCTGGACGAACTGGGGTTCGAGGAAGCATGGATCGGCGAACACCACACCGCGCCCTGGGAGCCGCATCCCGCCCCCGACCTGCTGATCGCGCAGGCGCTGCTGCAGACGAAACGGCTCCGCATCGGTCCGGGCGGCTTTCTGCTGCCGTATCATCACCCCGCCGAACTCGCGAACCGGGTGGCGATGCTGGATCACCTGTCGGAAGGCCGGCTGATGTTCGGCGTCGCGGCGTCCGGCCTGCCGTCGGACTGGGCGATGTTCGGGGTTGATGGGATGTCGGGACAGAACCGGGAGATGACGCGGGAAGCGCTCGACATCATCCTGCGCCTCTGGTCCGACGAACCGACCTTCGAGCACAAGGGCAAATACTGGAACGTCACCAAGCCGGACCTGATGTACGGGTTCCTCAAGCCGCACATCAAGCCATTGCAGCAGCCGCACCCGCCGATCGGGGTGGCCGGGCTGTCGCCCAACTCCGACACGCTGAAGATGGCGGGGGAGCATGGGTTCATGCCGCTCAGTCTCAATCTGAACGCCGGCCACCTGATCACCCATTGGGCCGCGGTGGAGGAAGGCGCCCGCCGCACCGGCCGGACGCCGAAACGGTCCGACTGGCGCATCTTCCGGGAGGTCTTCGTGGCCGAAACGGATGAGGAGGCTCGTCGGCTCTCTTTGGGTGGCATGATGGGGCGGATGATGCGGGAATACTTCCTGCCGCTGCTCGATCAGTTTGGCTTCAAGCAATACCTCAAGCACGACCCTTCGGTGACGGATGCCGAGGTGACGCCGGAATACTGCGCCGAACACAACTGGCTGATCGGGTCACCCGAGACCGTCGCCCGCAAGCTGGAGAAGGTCTACAACGACGTTGGCGGCTTCGGCGGTATCCTGGTGTTCGGCTTCGACTACATGGACAACCCCGACGCGTGGCGGAACTCCCTGCGCCTGCTGGCCGAGGACGTGGCGCCGCGGATTTCCCACCTGAAACCTGCGTGATCCTGCTTGCGGCCGTGGGACAAGACGGCCATCGTCCGGTCCGGATTTCCGAACAAAAGACGAGCACCGCCCATGTCCCACGTCCTGCATCGCTCCGGCGCCATTCCCCCCATCGCTGTCCGGGGGGAGGGCATCTATCTGCACACCGCGGACGGCCATGCCGTGATCGATGCCTCGGGCGGGGCGGCGGTCGCGTGCCTGGGCCATGGCAACCGCCGCGTGGCGGAGGCGATCGGCCGGCAGGCGGCCACCATGGCCTATTCCCACACCGGCACCTTCTCCAACCAGCCGGCCGAGGACCTGGCGGAAATCCTGCTCGCCAATGAACCGGGCGGCCTGACGCGGGCCTGGTTCTGTTCCTCGGGCTCCGAGGGGAACGAGGCGGCGATCAAGCTCGCTCGGCAGTATTTCCTGGAGATCGGGCAGCCCCAGCGCATCCGCACCATCGCGCGCCGGCAGTCCTATCACGGCACGACGCTGGGGGCGCTGGCGGCGGGCGGCAACATGATGCGGCGGGAGAAGTTCGAGCCGATCCTGTCCCCGGTCCATAGCCTGGTCTCGCCCTGCTTCGCCTACCGCTTCAAGCACGACCACGAAACCGACGCGCAGTATCTGGAACGCCTGGCGGTGGAACTGGATGCCGAGTTCCAGCGCGTCGGCCCCGAGAACGTCATGGCCTTCCTGGCCGAACCGATCGTCGGCGCCACGACGGGCTGCGTCGTCGCCATCCCCGGCTACTTCAAGCGCGTGCGGGAAATCTGC
>CANJSR010000155.1 GCA_947476855.1 Acetobacteraceae bacterium | reverse complement strand
TGGGGGGATCCCGGGAGGGGCTGCGGTGATGTGTCGACCACCACCTCAGCCCCTCCCGGAATCCCCCCACTCCAATGGTTCCAAGGGCGAGCCCTTGGTGGGGATCGAAGGGGCAAAGCCCCCTGGCGGGGTCCGGGGCGGAGCCCCACTTGCCCACCACCCCCTCGACCCGCTATGCGGCCCGGTGCCCCACGACAGAAACGTTCCACGAAACCTGTCCTGGCAGCCGGGAGACGCCACGCCGGTGAGAGTTCTTGTCTGGCAATGGGGCCGCTTCGGTGGTGGCCCCCGCTTCGCCGTCATGCTGGCCGACGGGTTGCGCGTGTCCCCCGGGGTTACTCCCATCCTGTCTCTTTCCAGACGAGCCGACGTTCTCAAAGGCCCTACCCCGCCGGCTTGTGCCCTGCTGGTCGACACCTACAACGGCATGGTGGGGTTCGCGTTCCGGGTGTTGATCGCGCCCTGGCTATACTGGCGTCTGGTGCCGACCCTTCGGGCCCTGGCGCCGGACCTGGCGATCTGCGCGCATCCTGGCCCGCTGGACCTGATCATGGCCTACGCGCTCCGGCGGATCGGTGTGCCCCTCGTGGTGATCGTGCATGACGCCGACCCGCATCCGGGGGATGGGCTTCCCTTCCTGATGGCCTTGCAGCGCCGGCTGTGCCGCATGGCGGACGGGGTCGCCGCCTTTACCAGCCATGTCGGCGACCGGCTGGGCCAGCAGGGGCTGACCGGGCCGAACGGCGCCAGGCTGATCCGCATCTTCATGCCACCGTGGCCGTTCGGCGCCCCGCCGCCTCGCCCCACCGACGGGCCGCTTCGGTTGCTCTTTTTCGGCCGCCTTCTCCCCTACAAGGGCATGGACCTGCTGACCGAGGCGCTGGACGCCCTCGGCCCCCGGGATGATGTCGTTCTGCGCGTCGTGGGCTCCGGCCCCGAATCCCCCGACCTCGCCCGCCTGCGCGACCGGCCCGGTGTGACCGTGGAGAACCGGTGGGTGCCGGAAACGGAACTCGGCGAAGTGCTGGGCTGGGCGCACGCGCTGATCCTGCCCTATCGGGAAGCAAGCCAGAGCGGGGTGGCCGCGGCCGGCCTCGCGGCGGGATGCGCCATCATCGCCACGGCCGTTGGCGGGCTGGCGGAGCAACTCGAAGGCCAGCCGAACGTCACCCTGTGCCCGCCCGACGCCGCCGCCATCGCGGGCGCGATCGACGCGATGGCGCGCCAGCGTCCGCCCGCCTCCGGCACCGCGGTGGACATCGACGCCGCCTGGCGGGACATGGCCGCGCTGCTTCTGCGCCAGGCCCGGGCCCTGACCGGGAAGGCCTGACTACAGCCGGCGCAAGGGCAGCGTCGACGCCATCGCCACGATGGTGACCGAGAAGCAGGCGATCGTCAGGAACACGCCGCGAAAAGCCTGAGCCACCTCGGTCTGCACCGCCATCTGCCGGTCCGCGGGCAGGCTCGCCAGGATGCCAGGCCCGCGCCGCACCATCTCGAAGAACAGATTGGCCGTGTCCGGGTCGCTCGCGGTCAGCACGCCGAACAGCACCGCCCCGGCCGCCGCCGCCCCGAACGCCGATCCCAGCGACCGCGACAATTGGGCGGACGCCGCGGCGGCGCCGAGGTTGCGCGGGCCAGCCACGCTCTGCACCGTCACCTGCGCCACCAGCATCGCGCTGCCCTGGCAGATGCCGCCCAGCGCCAGCAGCCAGGACAGTTGCACCCGGCTCATGTCCGGGGCCCAGATCGCCAGGCTGACCATGGTGCAGGCGGTGATCGTCAGCCCGACCGTCGGAAAGATCGCGGTCCGGCCAGAGCGTGTGACCAGCCAGCCGGTGACAACCGACCCAAAGGCGACCGATCCGGTCAGCGGGATCAGCATCATGCCGGTCTCGGCCGGAGACGCCCCGGTCACGACCTGGAGGTAGATCGGCAGGAACGTCATCAGCCCGATCAGCGACGCCCCCGAACAGAATGCCATCACATCCGCCCGCCAGAAGGCGGGGATGCGGAACAGCGACAGGGTCAGAAGCGGGGCGGGGATACGCCGCTGGTGCCACAGCAGCACGAACAGCGCGACGGCGGCGACGCCCAGCAGCAGCCCCAGCTTCGGCAGCATGGCGGGATCGAGCCGCTGAAGCTGCGACACCGCCATCAGCAACGGCACCACGAAGGCCGCCAGCAGCGCCATCCCGGTATAGTCGATCGGCGTCCGCGGCCCGTTCTGCTGGTGGCGGGGCAGCATCATCACCAGCAGGAACGCCACCGCGCACAGCGGCGCATAGGCCAGGAAGACCGAGCGCCAGCCGAGCGTCTCGGTCATGAGGCCGCCGGCGAGGGGGCCGATGGTGGAACCGGTGACGATGTTGGCCGAGAAATAGCCCTGGTACGCGCCACGCTCCTTCTGCGGCACGTTCTCTCCGATCAGCGCCTGGGCCAGCGTCATCAGCCCGCCGCCCCCCAACCCCTGCAGCGCCCGCCCCACCAGCAGCCACTCAAAGCTCGGCGCCAGCGCGGTGCAGCAGGAGGCAGCGGCATAGAACACCAGGGCGATCAGCATCATCCGCCGCCGCCCGAACTGGTCGCCCAGCCGCCCGACCGAGGGCGCGGCGATCGTGCTGGCGATCAGGTTGACGACAACGACCCAGGACAGGCGCTCCACCTCGCCGAGGTCGGCGGCGATGGCGGGCAGGGCTGTAGCGACGACGGTGCTGTCGGCCGCGGCAAGGAAGACGGGAATGACGATCGGGGGAACGACGGTGCGGAACAGCGATTTCGACCCGGCCGGCGGCAGCCTCGGCTGGTCGCTCACGGCGCGGGCGCTGCGGGTCGCTGTTGGCGCGCGATCATTCGCGATGTCTCCCCTGGGCGCGTTGGTTCGGCCGGTCGTGTCGCACGATCCGCGCAAGCCCGGAAGGCGCTCGGCCGCATGGCTCCTGCTCGCCCGCGGAAGGCCCTACCGCTGGGTCCGGGGGCAATAGAAGGTGCTGCGGCCGGACTGGACGATCCGCTTGATCCCCGCGCAGCCAGGCGGGCCGGGGCAACGCTCGCAGGGTTCGCCTTCCCGCCCGTAGACCTTCCAGGCGTGCTGGAAATAGCCGAGTTCCCCGTTCGTCTGGACGTAGTCGCGCAGGGAGGAGCCGCCGGCGGCGATCGCCTCGGTCAGCGTTGCCTTGATCTCGGGCACCAGCCGCGCGGCCCGGGTGCCTGCGACCGTGTGCGCCAGCCGCTTGGGGGAGATGCCGGCGCGGAACAGTGCCTCACACACGTAGATGTTCCCGAGGCCCGCGACGACGCCCTGGTCGAGCAATGCCGCCTTGATCGGGGTCTTCTTCCCGGCCAGCGACGCGGACAGGGAGGCGGCGGAGAATGCGTCGTCCAGTGGCTCCGGCCCCATGCCGGCGAGCAGCTTGTGCGTGTCCTCCTGGGCGGTGGGGATCAGGTCGATCGAGCCGAAGCGGCGGGGATCGACGAAGCCGACATGCCAACCATCATCGGTTTCGATCACCAGGTGCTCGTGCGGGGTCATCGCGTTGGGCCGGCCGGGGCTGATCAGCATGCGCCCGGACATGCCGAGGTGCAGCAGGACCGAGTCCCCGCCATCGAGCCGCATCAGGATGTATTTGCCGCGCCGGCGGAATCCCTCGACCCGCGCGCCCAGCAACCGGCCGGCCAGGCCGACCGGCATGGGCCAGCGCAGGTCGGCGCGCCGCATTTCGGCATGCGTGATCCGCCGGCCTTCGAGGCGAGCCTGAAGGCCACGCATGACTGTTTCGACTTCTGGGAGTTCCGGCATGGGTGTCGGGCAGGCTATAGACCACTCCCATGAGCGACAACCCCGCCCCGAGCGTCGATTTCGGCTTCCGTCGCGTGGATCCGGCCGAGAAATCGGGCATGGTCCGCGCCGTCTTCAACAGCGTGGCTCCCAAATACGACGTCATGAACGATCTGATGTCGCTGGGCGTGCATCGGGTGTGGAAGCGGATTTTCGTCAGCGATCTCAACCCGAGGCCCCGCGATTGCCTGCTCGATCTGGCGGGCGGGACGGGGGATATCAGCTTTGGCTGGCTGGCGGCGGGCGGCGGGCCGGTGCTGCTGTCGGACATCAACGCCGCGATGCTGTCGGTCGGGCAGGACCGTGCGATCGAGCGGGGGCTGATCGGCGACGTGTCCCTGCTGGTGGCGGATGCGGAGCGTCTGCCGCTGCCGGATCGCTGCGTGGATCGGGTGTCGATGGCGTTCGGGCTACGGAACTGCACGAACAAGGACGCCGTGCTGGCCGAGGCTCGGCGTGTCCTGAAGCCCGGCGGACGGTTCCTTTGCCTGGAGTTCTCCCGCGTGCAGGTGGCGGCGCTGACGCCGGTTTATGATGCGTGGTCGTTCAAGGTGCTGCCTCGGCTGGGGCAGATGGTGGCGGGGGATGCGGAGAGCTACCAGTACCTGGCCGAGAGCATCCGGACGTTCCCGGACCAGGAGACCCTTGCGGGGATGATGCGAGCGGCCGGGCTGGGGCGGGTGACGGTGCGGAACCTCTCGGGCGGGATCGCGGCGATCCATGCCGGGTGGCGGCTGTGAGGCTGTCCTTGCCACTGTGTCCTCGGATCGGGTAGCCTGGAACGAATGAGGAACTCGTGCCTCCGCCCCGGGCTGCCCAGCGCATTTTTCGTGTGGTCCTACCCCATGTCCGGTGAGCAGAGTGCTTCCCCCTCCCCCCTTGAGGGGGAGGGCCGGGGTGGGGGGTGTAGCGGCACGGACGACGGGCATCGCCCCGACCGGGGCCCCCACGCGGCGCCGACTGACGCCGCGAGGATTTTTTTGCATGGTCCTACCCCATGTCCGGTGAGAAACGCGCGGCTCGACCTGGGGCAGAGGCCCACCGTGATCCCTGGGTGGCAGGTCCGCATTTCAAGCACGGAGGACCGTGAGGAGTCACAGAGGTCCGTGGGTGGAACCGCCTGCGGTCGTGTGATCAGGCGCCGTGCCCCTTCGCGGTGCTCCGTATCCTCCGTGTTGAAATGCTTCCGTCTCCCCGCCACCCCGGCCAACGATTTTTCCTCCCAGCGCGACCCCCTGCCCGGTGAACCGAACGCTTCCCCCTCCCCCCTTGAGGGGGAGGGCCGGGGTGGGGGGTGTAGCGGCACGGACGACGGGCATCGCCCCGACCGAACCTCCCAACGCGGCGGCGATTTTTTCCGCCGGCGCAACCCCATGCCCGGTGAGGCAAGGACTCTTTCCGGGAAGCGCCCCCCGGGGTCTCGTGGCATCGGTCCGTGCCGCAACACCCCCCACCCCAGCCCTCCCCCTCAAGGGGGGAGGGGGCGTGCGGGGCGACCCCATGACCGTTGAACCACACCCTGGCTTCCACCCCCCGAATGCGGAGCGACCACCCATGACCACGCTCACCGGCAAGCGAGTCCTGCTCATCGTCGCGGGGGGGATCGCGGCCTATAAATCCCTCGAACTCATCCGCCTGCTCCGCAAGGCCGGCTGCGGAGTCACCTGCGTGCTCACCCGCGCGGGCGCGCAGTTTGTCACACCCCTGTCGCTCCAGGCGCTCAGCGAATCGAAGGTCTACACCGACCTGTTCTCCCTGACCGACGAGTCGGAGATGGGGCACATCCAGCTCTCCCGCGCCGCCGACCTGCTGGTTGTCGCCCCGGCCACCGCCGACCTGCTGGCGCGGATGACCGCCGGCATGGCCGATGACCTGGCCGCCACCGTCCTGCTCGCTACCGACAAGCCGGTCCTGGTCGCCCCCGCCATGAACGTCCGCATGTGGGAACACGCGGCCACCCAGGCGAACATCCGCACCCTGATCCAGCGCGGCGTCCATGTCGTCGGCCCCGATGAAGGCGCGATGGCATGCAACGAATTCGGCGCCGGCCGCCTGGCCGAACCGCCCGCCATCCTGGCCGCCATCGAGTCTTTGCTGGCCGGGCCGAAGCCCCTCGCCGGGAAGCACGCCATCGTCACCAGCGGCCCGACGCATGAGCCGATCGACCCGGTGCGCTATATCGCCAACCGTTCCTCCGGCCGGCAGGGCCACGCGATTGCCGCCGCCCTGGCCGAGCTTGGCGCCCGCGTCACCCTGGTCAGCGGCCCGGTGACCGTGCCTGATCCGGCGGGCGTCACCGTCCGCCCAGTGGAAAGCGCGCGGGAGATGCTGGAGGCCTGCCAGGCCGCCTTGCCCGCCGATATCGCGGTCTTTGCCGCCGCCGTCGCCGACTGGCGGGTCGCCAACGCGGCCGAGGGCAAGATCAAGAAACAGGCCGGCCAGCCCGCCCCGGCGCTGGAACTGGTGCCCAACCCCGACATCCTGGCGACGATCGCCGCCGCTGGCCCGAACCGGCCAAGGCTGGTGGTCGGCTTTGCCGCGGAAACCAATGATCTGATGGAGAATGCCCAGGCCAAGCGGCTGCGCAAGAACGCCGATTGGATCGTGGCGAACGATGTCTCCCCCGCCACGGGCATCATGGGCGGAGAGGAGAACGCGGTTCACATCCTGTCCGCCGAGGGCGTGGAGGACTGGCCGCGCGTGAAGAAAACCGAGGTCGCCCGCCGCCTCGCCGAGAAGATCGCCCAGAAGCTGGGGTGATGATCAGGCCCGCCCGGTGCTTCCGGTCCGGCCAGGAGCCTCGGCCGGCAGGTCCAGCGTCGCCACCGTGTGCCCATCCGAGCGGAGCGAGAGCGTGCCGCCGAATTCGTCGGCGAGGGTGCGGGCCACGCTCAGGCCTTCGCCGAAGCGGGGGCGGCCGTGAAAGCCGTTGCCGTCATCGGTGACGGTCAGCCGGGTGCGGCCATCGGGTTCGCTGTGCAGGCGCACCGTGATCCGCCCGCGCGCCCGCCGGCGCATCCCGTGCTTCAGCGCGTTGCCCATCAGTTCATGGGTCACCCGGACGACCGTGTCGCGCAGATGGGCCGGGCATTCGCCGCGGACCGAAACGCCTACCTGGATCACCTGCGTCGGGTCGGACAGCAGGTCGGCCACGTTGGCGCAGAGCGTCCGCAGCCGGTCGGTCATCGAGGCGGGCGCCCGGGTCAGGCCGAACAGCGCGTCCGAGATCGAGGCGGAAAGCTGGATCCGACGCTCCAGTTCGGCGGCGATATGCGCCCCCTGCGGCGTGTCGAGCAGGCCGGGCGCCTGGGAGACCAGGCCGATGATGCGCTGAAGGGCGTTCTTGGTGTGGTGGCGCAACTGCCGCAGGTCGATATCGGTCTCGGCTTCCGGCCGGCCGGTCGCGGCTTCCTCATCCATCAGGAAGTCGAGTTCGACCACCGGCACCCGCCGGCTTTCCGTCCGCGCCCGTGGGGAAGCCTTGAAACCGGCATCCGGCGTTCGCATCAGAATCGACGCGCTCTCAGAGAAAGGCATGTCGCTCTCCGTCCCGTTGGTTGGCAGACCACACGACCCCGTGACCGTGCCGACGCAGGCACCGTATGTGGGAAAAATTCCCACGTCAACCGCCTGGATACACTTTGTGGGTATTTTTCCCACAATAGCTATGGTATGGATCACACTATCCTAAACAAGGTCTGCTTTCGGATGTCCTTCACCGATCCGGTCGCGTTGCCAGGGGCCAATGCCATGGTGGCCGCCACGCGCCGCATGCTGCGTCCGTTGGTGAAGCTGTTGATCCGCCGAGGCATTACCTTCCCGGTCGTCGCCGACCTGCTGCGCGGCCTGTATGTCGATGTCGCCGCGACCGACCTGCTGCCCGATCCGAAGGCGCGGACCGACAGCCGCATCAGCCTGATGACCGGGGTCCATCGCAAGGAAATCCGCCGCCTGCGCTCGGCCGACCATCAGGACCAGGCGGAACCGGGCGTGGTCACGGTGGCGACCCAGGTGATCGCCCGCTGGCTCGCCTTGTCCGAAAGCGGCGCGCCCCCCGCGCTGCCCCGTTCGGCCGAGGGGGCCGCCACGTCGTTCGAAGGCCTGGTCGCTGCGGTCACCACCGATGTCCGCCCCCGCGCGCTGCTGGAGGAATGGGTGGGCCAGGGCCTGATCCGCCTGGATGACGAAGACCGGGTCCATCTGAACGTGGCCGCCTTCCTGCCCGATCCGGGAGGGGAGGAGCAGGCGTTCTTCCTCGGTCGCAACCTGCATGACCACATCGCGGCCGGTACGGCCAACGTCCTGGCCCAGGGCACGCCGCCCTTCCTCGATCGTTCGGCCCATTACGACCGCGTATCCCCCGAAACCGCCCGCCGGATCGAGGCGGAGGCGCGGGAGATCGCGATGCGGGCGCTGTGGGACATCAACCGTTCCGCGCTGGCGATGATCGACGCGGAGGAAGCGGGTGGCGTCCCCAGCCCGGATACCAGCCGGCAGGACAATGACGAGGGCGGGTCGGCCAGGGGGGCCGCGGCCCGCGTCAATGTCGGGGTCTATGTCTACCGGGAAGACGAGACCCGCGCCGCCTGATCCCTAGCCGGGCGACGTGCCGCGCAGGCAGGTCCGGTGCAGCACCCGCGGATGCAGGGCGGCGTCGAAGTTCGCGTCGGCCCGGTGCAGCAGGCAGCGATTGTCCCACATCAGCATGTCGCCGGCCCGCCAGGTGTGCCGGTACAGGAACCGGTCCTGGGTCGCGAAGGCCTCCAGTTCCGCCAGCAGCGCCCGTCCCTCGGCCATCGGGCGGCCGTCGATGTGGGAGGCATGCTCCCCCATGAACAGCGACTTGCGGCCGGAGTCCGGATGGACCCGCACCAGCGGATGGGCCATCGGCGGGGCGTCGGCGATTTCCTCGGGTGGGGCCTGGATGCCCTTCTTGGCCAGGGAGAGTTCCCAACTGTGGATCACCCGCAACCCGTCCAGTTCGGCCCGCCGTTCGGCCGGCAGGGCGGCATAGGCGGATTCCATGTCGGCGAAGCAGGTGTCCCCGCCTTGGGGCGGCATGGTCACGGCATGCAGGATGGTGGCGAGCGACGGCTCCGGCCGGAACGACTTGTCCGAATGCCAGGTCTGGGAGCCGACCTTCCCGCTGGGCTTCCCGTCCGCGCCGAGGTTGGAGACGATATGGACCAGCGGATTGCCGGAGGAGCGGTTGCGGGCGATGTGCCGCTCCAGGCTGCCGAACTGGATTGAGAAGGCGATCTGCTCATCCTGGCTCAGGGCCTGATCGCGGAAGCAGAGGACATGGTAGCGGACGAAGGCGTCATACACGGCCTGCTTCGTGACCGGATCGAGCGGCTGGCGCAGGTCGAGGCCCACGACCTCGGCCGCGAACAGGGGAGAGAGGGGATTGACCGTAAAGGCCGCAGCGGGGCGGGCTTCGAGTGTCGCGGACATGGACGCCTCCTGTTTTGGTTGGCGGTATCCTGCGCCTCGCACCGCTCGGCTGCCAAGCGCTTCGTGATGCGGCGCCCGACCGTGACGACCCGCGAATGACGGTGTAGGGTGCCTCCGACCCGCCACTCCGGCGGTTCCTCCGCCAACCATCCAGAGGGGTTCGGCATGCCCGACCACATGGACGATCTGGAGTTCGCCGTCGAACACGACGTGCCAATTCCATACATCAGACGAATAAGTACCTACTACCAGACGCTGGGGTACGGAAAACCCTATCGCTGGGCCCAGTATCGGGACGTGCCCTTCACGCCCCTGAAGAAGCCGCTATCCGAAAGCCGCGTGTCGCTGATCACGACCGCCGCCCCCTACCAGCCCGACAAGGGCGACCAGGGACCTGGCGCGCCGTACAACGCCGCCGCCAAGTTCTACCGCGTCTATACCGACAGCATCGAGGGCGAGCCGGACGTCCGCATCTCCCACATCGGCATCGACCGGAAGCACACGACCGCAACCGACATCAACACCTGGTTCCCGCTCAAGCAGCTCAAGCGGCTGGCGGCCGAGGGACGGATCGGCGAACTGGCTCCCCAGTTCATCGGCGCCCCCACGAACCGGAGCCAGAAGGTCACGATCGAACAGGACGCGGTCGAGATCCTCGCCCATGTCCGCGCTGCCCGTTCCGACGTGGCGGTGCTGGTTGCCAATTGACCCGTGTGTCACCAAACCGTGAGTCTGGTCGCACGTCATCTTGAGGCAAACGGCATCCCCACCGTCATCATGGGCGGGGCCCGCGATA
>CANJSR010000154.1 GCA_947476855.1 Acetobacteraceae bacterium | reverse complement strand
GCACGACAACGGCCGGCTGACCGGCGTGCTGTTCGAGAAGGTGGAGGCGCGGCGCGACGAGAAGGGCCGGCGCACGCTCGTCCCGACCGGCGAGCCGGACGTGCTGATCGAGTGCGACGACGTGCTGGTCGCGGTTGGGCAGGAAAATGCCTTCCCCTGGATCGAGCGTGATATCGGTCTGGAGTTCGATGACCGCTGGGACATGCCCAAGGTTGACGAGGTGACTTTCCAGTCCACCCATCCCAAGGTGTTCTTCGGTGGCGACGCCGCGTTCGGCCCGAAGAACATCATCTGGGCCGTCGCACATGGCCATCAGGCGGCGATATCGATCCACATGTTCTGCCAGGGGGAGGACATCGCCAACCGCCCGCCCCCGATGGTCAACCTGACCAGCCAGAAGATGGGCATCCATGAGTGGAGCTATGACAACGACGTGTCGTTGGATCTCCGCTTCAAGGTGCCCCATCGCGACAAGTTCGTCGCGCTGAAGGACATCAAGTCGGAGGTCGAGCTTGGCTTCGATGAGAAGCTGGCCTTCCAGGAAGCCCAGCGCTGCCTGAACTGCGACGTGCAGACCGTGTTCAGCGACAAGCTGTGCATCGAGTGCGATGCCTGCGTGGACATCTGTCCGGTCGACTGCATCACCTTCACCGAGAACGGTGAGGAAGCCGAACTTCGCACGCGCCTGAATGCGCCGGCGCATAATCTGACGCAGGATCTCTACGTGTCGGTGCCGCTCAAGACCGGCCGCATCATGGCGAAGGACGAGGACGTCTGCCTCCATTGCGGTCTCTGCGCGGAACGTTGCCCGACCGGCGCGTGGGACATGCATCGTTTCCTGATCGACGTGGCACAGGCGGAGAGCGCATGCTGCAAATCCTAGACCGCGTGGAAGGTCTCCAGCGGGTCAACGACTTCGTCGTCAAGTTCGCGAACGTGAACGGATCCGGGTCGGCCAGCGCCAACGCGCTGTTCGCGAAGTCCGTGCTTCGCATGGGCATCACGGCGACGCCGCGCAACATCTTCCCCTCCAACATCCAGGGTCTGCCGACCTGGTACGAAGTCCGCATCTCGGGCGACGGCCACATGGCGGCACGCGGCGGCGGCGTCGACCTGATGGTCGCGATGAACCCGCAGACCTGGGATGAGGACGTGAAGTCCATCGTTCCCGGCGGCTACCTGTTCTACGACAACACCAAGCCGATGGCGCCGTCGAAGTTCCGCAACGACATCGTCGTCGTGGGCGTGCCGCTGACCCGCATGACGAATGAGGCGTACAGCGATCCCCGCCAGCGCCAGCTTTTCAAGAACATCGTCGGCCTCGGCGCCATCGCCTGCCTGCTGGACATGGACTTCGCCGCGGTGGAGCAACTGCTCGCGGAGCAGTTCAAGGGCCGGGACAAGCTGATCAGCGCCAACATCCAGGCCCTGCACATGGGCATCGAGTGGGTGAAGGCGAACCTCGACGACCCGATCAAGCTGAAGACAAAACGCGCCGATACCGTGGGCGACCGCATCTTCATCGACGGCAACACCGCGGCTTCCCTCGGGGCCGTCTATGGCGGCGCCACGGTCTGCGCCTGGTATCCGATCACGCCGTCTTCGTCTCTGGCGGAAGGCTTCATCAACTACTGCAACCGGTTCCGCCGCGGCGCGGATGGGAAGAACAACTTCGCCATCGTGCAGGCGGAGGACGAGCTGGCTTCGATCGGCATGGTCATCGGCGCCGCCTGGAACGGCGCCCGGGCCTTCACCGCGACGTCTGGCCCCGGCATCTCCCTGATGCAGGAGTTCATCGGGCTGGCGTATTTTGCTGAAATTCCGGCCGTCATCTTCGACGTGCAGCGGTCCGGCCCGTCCACCGGGATGCCGACCCGCACCCAGCAGACCGACATTCTTTCCTGCGCCTACGCGTCCCATGGCGATACCAAGCACGTCCTGCTGATCCCCGAGGACCCCTACGAGTGCTTTGAGTTCGGCGCCCTGTCCTTCGACCTGGCCGACCGGTTGCAGACCCCGATCTTCGTCATGCTCGACCTTGAAATCGGCATGAACGATCGGCTCTGCAAGCCGCTGACCTGGGACGACAACCGCAAGATGGACCGCGGCAAGGTCATGACCGCCGCCGACCTTGAATCCGGCAAGCGCTTCGGCCGCTACCTCGATGTGGACGGCGACGGCATCACCTACCGCACCTATCCCGGCACCCATCCTTCCAAGGGCGCGTTCTTCACGCGTGGCACCTCCAAGGACCGCATGGCGCGGTATTCCGAGGAGGGCGCTGACTACCAGGAGAACATGGAGCGGCTGCAGAAGAAGCACCACACCGCCCGCACTCTGGTTCCGCCGGCCGTCATCCGCTCCTCCACCACCGCCACCCGCCTGGGCGCCATCTACTATGGCTCCACCAGCCCGGCGATGAACGAGGCCGACCTGATCCTGGCCGACAAGGGCGTGAACCTCGACCTGATGCGCCTGCGCGGCTTCCCCTTCGGTGATGAGGTCGCGGCGTTCATCGAGGACCACGACGTCGTGTTCATGATCGAACAGAACCGCGACGGCCAGATGCGGTCCCTGCTGGTCAATGAGCTTGAGATCGATCCCCGCAAGCTGGCCAAGGTCGTGCATTACGACGGCACGCCCATCACCGCCCGCTTCATCGTCGAGGCGATCACCGATCGCATCGATGGCGACAAAGTCGTTCCGTTCCGCAAGGTGGCGTCATGACCTTCATTCCGAAGCCGAAGCTCCATCATCCGGAGCTGCAGAAGAACGCTCTGGGCTACACCCGCCGGGACTACGAAGGACCGGTCTCGACCCTGTGCGCCGGCTGCGGCCACGACTCGATCAGCGCCGCCATCGTGCGCGCCTGCTTCGAGCTTGATGTCCAGCCCCATCGGATCGCGAAGCTGTCCGGCATCGGCTGCTCCTCGAAGACGCCCACCTACTTCCTGGGCGCGTCGCACGGGTTCAACTCGGTGCACGGTCGCATGCCGTCGGTGCTGACCGGGGCCAACCTCGCCAACCGCGACCTGGTCTACTTGGGTGTGTCCGGAGACGGCGACAGCGCGTCCATCGGCATCGGCCAGTTCGCCCATGCCATGCGCCGCGGCATCAACATGACCTACATCGTCGAGAACAACGGCGTGTATGGCCTGACCAAGGGGCAGTTCTCGGCGACGTCCGACAAGGGCGCGAAGTCCAAGCGGGGCGTCATCAACAGCGACGACCCCATCGACCTCGCCAGCATGGCCCTTCAGCTCGGCGCCACCTACGTCGCGCGCAGCTTCTCGGGCGACAAGTCGCAGTTGGTGCCACTGATCATGGGCGCGCTGCGGCACGGCGGCGCGGCCTTCATCGACTGCATCTCCCCCTGCGTGGCGTTCAACAATCACGAAGGTTCCACCAAAAGCTTCGATTATGTCCGTGAGCATAACGAGGCGGTGAACCGCATGGACGTGATCCTGGGCCGTGAGGAGATCACGGTCGACTATGACCCGGGCACGGTCGAACTGGTGACCCAGCACGACGGTTCCATCCTCAAGCTGCGGAAGCTGCACACGGACTACGACGTGCATGACCGTGTCGCGGCCCTGACCTATCTGCAGGAGCGCAGCGCCGAGGGTGAAATCGTAACGGGTCTGCTCTATGTCGACCCCGAGCCCAAGGACCTGCACGGTCATCTCCGCACGGTCGATACCCCGCTGAACGAACTCGACGAGAGCGTTCTGATCCCGGGCCAGTCGGCGCTCGACCGCCTGAACGCCGGCCTGCGCTGATCACGTCCCGGCGGCCCCGGAAAATCACCGGGGCCGACCGTCGACTTTGACTCGCCTTTTGCGGTGAGGTAGTCCGAAGGCAATGATAGTCATGGTGTGAGAAGCACCGGACTTTTTCGCCGGAGGTTCTTCTTGTGCGGCACGTCAGCCTGATTCTCGCGCTCGCGGCGTTCTGGCTGTTGCTGTCAGGGTTTTTCAAGCCCTTCCTGCTGTTGGCGGGCCTCGGAAGCGTCCTGGCGGTGACCTGGTTCACGGACCGCCGGATGAAGGTCCTCGACTTCGAAGGCCACCCCGTCCATCTCAGCATCAACGCCCTCACCTATTGGCCCTGGCTGCTGTGGGAGATCGTCAAGGCGGGCTGGGATGTCACGAAGATCATCCTGCATCCGCGCCTGCCCATTTCTCCCTGCATGATTCGTGTCCCGACCAGCCAGGCGACCGATGTTGGCCGGGTGATCTATGCCAACTCCATCACGCTGACCCCGGGCACCATTTCGATGGAGCTCGAGAACGGCTCGATCCTGGTTCATGCCCTGACGCAGGCCGGCGCCGACGGGTTGGCCACCGGCGACATGGATCGGCGCAGCACCGCGTTCGAGACGGCGCACTGATGTTTACCGCCGCGACCCTCGCCGTGCTTGTCGCGATCGGATTGACGGTGGTGCGCGCCTGGGCTGGACCCACCGTCTTCGATCGGGTGCTGGCGGCCAACACGATCGGCACGCTCGCGGTTACGCTGATCGCCGCCTATGGTTTCCTGACCAACCGGCCCGAGTTTCTCGACATCGCCATCGTCTATGCGCTGCTGAACGTGCTCAGCACGCTCGCGATCCTCAAGTTCTTCCGCTTCGGTAGTCTCGGCGACCCCGAGCCTCGGGACCATGATGCGCCGCGGGAGCCTTCGCCTTGATGCTCCTGTTCGACCTGCTCTCCTGGGGTTTCATCCTGGCCGGCGGCTTCTTCACGATCGTGGGAGCGTTCGGGCTGATCAGGATGCCGGACATTTACACGCGATTGCATGCGTCCGGCGTGCTCGACCCCTTCGGGGTCACACTCATCCTGATCGGCTTCATGTTCCAGGCCGGCCTGACACTGGTGACCGTCAAGCTGGTGTTCATCGTGATCCTGCTGCTCTTCACGAGCCCCGTCGCCTGCCATGCCCTGGCCCGCGCGGCCCTGCATCACGGCATTCGACCCCGTCTGACCGATGGGAGTGAGACGCCATCGAAGCCCTGACCTACATCTTCCTGCTGGTCTGCCTGGTTGCCGTGGCGGCGGCGATCGCCCGCACGCGCAACCTGTTCGCGGCGGTGGCGCTGGGTGGCATCTACAGCTTCTGCATGGCGTTGGCGCTGCTCGTGCTGGACGCCCCGGACGTCTCGATGACCGAGGCCGCGGTCGGCGCCGGCGTATCCACCGTCCTGCTGCTGGGCGCCCTTTATCTGACCCGCATCGAGGAAACGCCGAACCATCGCATCGCCCTGACGCCTCTGCTGGTGTCCGTGGTCGCCGGCGCCACCCTGCTGTATGGCGCCTGGGCCCTGCCGCCCTTCGGCGATCCCGCCGGACCGATCCACCAGCACGTTGCCCCGCGCTACCTGAATGACGTGGTCAAGGAGACCGGCGTGCCCAACGTCGTGACCGCGGTCCTGGCGAGCTACCGCGGTTTCGATACGTTCGGGGAAACCGTCGTCGTCTTCACCGGCGGCCTGGGCGTTCTGCTGCTGCTGCGCGGACGCCGGCGACCGCCGTCGACCAGCGACGCGGGGACCGGGAAGGGGGCCGACTGATGCATCGCGAGACCATACCCCGGGTCGTCACCAAGCTTTTATTCCCGTTCCTCCTGCTGTTCGCCCTGTATGTGCAGTTCCACGGCGAACTCGGCGCGGGCGGCGGGTTCCAGGCGGGCGTCATCGTGGCCGCCACGCTGATCCTGTTCGGCCTGATCTTCGGCCTCCGCGCGGCACATCTGGTCGCGCCACCCAGGATCGTGGAGACCTTGGTTCCCCTGGGCGTGCTGATCTACGGAGGCGTCGGCGTGGCCGGTCTGCTCGCCGGGGGTAACTTCCTCGACTACTTCGTGCTGGATCACGATCCGGTGCATGGCCAGGAACGCGGCATCTTCTGGGTGGAGGCCGGCGTGTTGATTACGGTGTCGTCGACCATGGTCGCGATCTACTACGCCTTCGCCGGGCGGGGGCGTTGATCCGGACCATGGACACCGTCATTGCCCAGTTCAGCAACACCGTCACCGTCATCCTGATGGTGCTGGGTCTGTACGTCGTCCTGGCGCGCGGGAACCTGATCAAGAAGCTGATTGGCCTGAGCATCTTCCAGACCTCGGTCTACCTGCTCTACGTGGGCCCAGGGAAGATCATCGGCGGCACGGCCCCGATCATCGCCGAGGGGTTCGACCTATACTCCAACCCGTTGCCGCAGGTTCTCATGCTGACCGCGATCGTGGTCGGCGTGGCGACGCTGGCCCTCGGCCTGGCGATCACCGTGCGGATCCACGAGGCTTACGGTACGATCGAGGAAGATGAGATCCTGAAGAAGGATGGCGACGCGTGACGTTGCGGCATCTGCCGGCCCTGCAGGTCGTGGTGCCGCTGCTGGCCGCGCCGCTCTGTGCGATGCTTCGTCGTCCCGCCCTTGCCTGGGCCTGGGCGACGCTCGTCTCCTGGATCGCCCTGGTCATCGCCGTGCTGATCCTGGCGCAGGTTCTGACCTCCGGCCCGATTTCCTACTGGATCGGCAACTGGCCGCCGCCTTGGGGCATCGAGTACCGGATCGACACCATTGCGGCGTTCATGCTCGTCTTGGTCACCGGCATTGGCGCGGTCGTCATGCCCTATGCCCGGGTCAGCCTCGCGGCTGAACTGCCCGCGGACCGGTTGCCGTGGTACTATACGATGTACCTGCTCTGCCTGGCCGGGCTGCTGGGCATGACCGTGACCGGGGACGCCTTCAACGTCTTCGTCTTCATGGAGATCGCGTCGCTTTCCAGCTACGTGCTGATCGCCATGGGCCCGAACCGCCGAGCGCTGGTGGCGGCGTATCAGTATCTGATCCTGGGGACGATCGGCGCCACGTTCTACATCATCGGCGTCGGCTTTTTGTACTTGATGACCGGCACGCTGAATATCGCGGACCTCGCCGAACGCTTGCCGATGGTGGAAAACCAGAGGCCGATCATCGTCGGGCTGGCCTTCATCGCGGTCGGCCTGTCGCTGAAATTCGCGCTGTTTCCCATGCATTTCTGGCTGCCGGGCGCCTACGCCTACGCGCCGTCCGCGGCGGCGGCCTTCATGGCGGCCACCGCCACCAAGGTCGCCGTCTACCTTTTGCTCCGCTTCTTCTTCACCGTCTTCGGAGAGGCCTATCCGCTGCCGGAACTGGCCATCCCGCTGATCTGGATCGGGCTGTCGGTCCTGGGGATGATCCTCGCGTCGGTCATCGCGATCTACCAGGACGACGTGAAGCGTATGCTGGCCCTCTCCAGCGTTGCCCAGATTGGCTACATCACGCTGGGCATCGGCCTGGATTCCGAGGTGGGGCTGACCGGTTCGGTCGTCCATCTGTTCAATCACGGCATCACCAAGGGGGCATTGTTCCTCCTGGTCGGTGGCATCGCTCTGACCACCGGCACCGTGACCATCGCCAGCCTCTCCGGGATCGCCCGCCGCATGCCGCTGACGATGGCGGGTATCGTCATCGCGGGCATGAGCCTGATCGGCATCCCCGGCACCGCCGGCTTCGTCAGCAAGTGGTACCTGATCCTCGGCGCGATCGAACAGGGTTGGTGGTGGCTCGCGGCCGTCATCGTGGCCAGTTCGCTGCTCGCCGTCGTCTATATGGGCCGCATCCTGGAGGCCGCCTATCTGCGCCCCGCCCCGCCAGGCCAGGATGCGCTGGAGATGCCGCTGTCCATGTTGATCCCGGCCTGGATCCTGGTGGTTGGCTGCGTCTGGTTCGGCCTCGATACCGATCTGACCGCCGACATCGCCGGCCGCGCGGCGCATGCCTTGCTGGGGCGGGCCCCATGAGCATGATGGTTCTCGCCATGCTGGTCCCCTTGGGGGGAGCGGTGCTGATCGCGCTGCTGAACCGGGCACCCGCCGTGCGGGACGGCGTCACGCTGGTGACGGCGGTTGCCATGTTCGGCGTGGTGATCCAACTCGTGCCGGAAGTTCTCTCCGGCGGGCGTCCGGCGACCGACCCCTGGCAGGTGCTGCCCGGCCTGGAACTGCGGCTGGTGCTGGAACCCCTGGGCATGCTGTTCGCCCTGATCGCCTCCAGCCTGTGGATCGTCAACTCGCTCTATTCGATCGGCTACATGCGCGGGAACGAGGAGGAGCGGCAGACGCCGTTCTATGTCTTCTTCGCCCTCGCCTTGTCCGCAACGCTGGGCATCGCCTTCGCCGGCAACCTTTTCACGCTGTTCCTGTTCTACGAAATCCTCACTTTGGTCACCTACCCGCTGGTCACCCACAAGCGGGATGAGGCCGCGATCGCCGCGGGCCGGGTCTATCTGCTGATCCTCGTCGGCGGGTCGCTGATCCTGTTCATGGCGGCGATTGCCTGGGTCTTCATGGCCACGGGGACTCTGGCGTTCGTGCCTGGCGGCACAGTGGCCGGTGTTCTGTCCCCGCTCGAAACCGGCCTGCTGTTGGCGCTGTTCGTCTTCGGCATCGGCAAGGCCGCCGTCATGCCGATGCACCGCTGGCTCCCCGCCGCGATGGTCGCGCCGACACCGGTCAGCGCGCTGTTGCACGCCGTGGCCGTGGTCAAGGCAGGCGTGTTCAGCATCGTCAAGATCGTTGTCTATGTGATCGGGATCGAGAATCTCTCCAGCCTCGGCGCCGGGGAGTGGCTGGCCTATGTCGCGGGCGGCACCGTCATCCTGGCGTCGATCATCGCCCTGCGTCAGGACGATCTGAAGCGGCGCCTCGCCTATTCGACGATCAGCCAGTTGTCCTACGTCGTGCTTGCGGTTTCCGTGCTGACGCCGCTGTCGGTCGTGGGTGCCGCGCTGCACATCGCGGCGCACGCCTTCGGCAAGATCACCCTGTTTTTCGCCGCGGGCGCCATCTACACCGCCGCGCACAAAACCAAGGTCAGCCAGTTGGACGGCATCGGCCGTCGCATGCCCTGGACGATGGTGGCCTTTGCCGTCGGCGCGCTGAGCATGATCGGGGTCCCGCCAACCTTCGGCTTCGTCAGCAAGTGGTTCATCGTCAGCGCCGCCTTCGCGGACCAGCATTTCTTCGTCCTGGCGGTGATCGTCCTCAGCACCCTGCTCAACGCGGCCTATTTCATGCCGATCGTCCATGCCGCCTTCCTCAAGCCGGCGCCGCACGATCCGCATCCACATGGTGAGGCGCCCTGGCCGATGGTCGTTGCGCTGACCGTGACAGCTACCGCAACCATCCTCCTCTTTCTCCTCCCAACCCTGCCGCTCGCCCTCGCTCGGCAATTGGCGGGACTGCCATGAGCACGCTGCATCCGTTTACCGACCGCACCGCGAAGCGCCTGTGGATCATCTTCATCGCGATCCTGGCTGCCACCCTGGCCGGCGGGCTGTTCGTCCATCTCCACGGGCTGGGGGGGATCGAGGAAAGCTTTGGTTTCCCCGCCTGGTACGGGTTCCTGGCGTGCGTGGTCCTGGTCGGCGTGTCCCGCCTGATCGGCTTCATCCTCAAGCGGCCGGACACCTATTATGACGGCTAGCCTGATCCTGCCCCCGGCGCTCGCGCTGTTCCTGGGCGCCGCGATCCTGACGGTCGCCCGCGGTTGGCTGCGCTCGGCCGTCATGCTGCTGGCGCCGCTCGCCGCGCTCGGGCTGGTGTGGATGGTCCCGGATGCGAGCTGGGGCGTCGGCGGCTACCTGGGATACGATCTGGTCCTCGTGCGCGGTGACCGCCTGAGCCGCTGGTTCGGCACGATCTTCGCCATCATGGCCTTCGCCGGCGGCCTGTTCGCGCTGAACCAGGAGAACCGCCTGGAAGTCGCCGCCGCCCAGGCCTATGCGGGCGGCGCGCTGGGCGTGGTCTTCGCTGGCGACGTGCTGACCCTGTTCGCGTTCTGGGAGGTGATGGCGCTCGCCTCCACCGCCGTCATCTGGAGCGCGAGTCCCGAAGCGAGGCCCGCCGGCCTGCGCTATCTGGTCATGCATCTTTTCGGCGGCGTGCTGCTGATGACTGGCCTGGCCGGGGAAGTGCAGGCCACCGGCAGCGTGGCATTCACCGCGATGGTGCCTGATACCCCGGCGCGGTGGCTCATCCTGGCCGGCTTCCTGATCAATGCCGGCGCGCCGCCGCTGTCGGCGTGGCTGCCGGATGCCTACCCGAAGGCGTCGTACACCGGCATGGTCATGCTGTCCGCCTTCACGACCAAGACCG
>CANJSR010000153.1 GCA_947476855.1 Acetobacteraceae bacterium | reverse complement strand
GATGTATTTCTGCCCGTCCGGCGTATCGGCGACCGTCTTCCACTTGATCCCGGTCGGGAACCCTGCCCCGCCGCGCCCGCGCAGGCCGGATTTCAGCACCGTCTCGATCGTCGCCGCCGGCCCGATTTCCAGCGCCTTCCGCAGCCCGCCCAGGCCGCCATGCGCCTCATAATCCTCGATTGACAGCGGATCGACCGCGCCACAGCGCGTGAACGTTACCCGGGTCTGGCGGGCGAGGAACGGGATTTCCTGCGTCAGCCCCTGCCGCAGCGCATGCGCCGAACCGGTCAGCAGCCCAGCCGCCAGCAGCCCCGGCACATCAGCGGCCGAGACCGGCCCATAGGCGATGCGCCCGGCCTCCGTCTCGACCTCGATCATCGGTTCCAGCCAGAACATCCCGCGTGAGCCGGTCCGCACCACCGTCGCGTGGCCTTCCAGCGCCTTGGCGACCGCATCGGCGCCAAGGGCCAGCGCGGCCGCGTCACGGGGGACGAAGACCCGGGTCACGACGTCTGCTCCAGCACCGCATCCAGCTTCGCCGCGTCCAGCCGCGCCAGTGGTTCACCATCCAGCATCGCGGCCGGTCCGATCGCGCACAGGCCGAGGCAGAACACCGGCTCCAACGTCACTGCCCCATCGGGCGTGGTGCCGTGCCAGTCGACGCCCAGCCGATCCCGCGCATGGGCAACCACCTGATCGCCGCCCAGCGCCTGGCAGGCCTCGGCGCGACAGACATGCAGGATGTGCCGGCCCGGCGGGGAGTGGCGGAATTCGTGGTAGAAGGTCACGATGCCGTGGACCTCCGCCCGGGTCAGGTTCAAGGCCTTCGCCACCATCGGCACGGCATCCCGCGGCACACAGCCGAAGGCGTGCTGCAGCGCATGCAGGATCGGCAGCGCCGCCCCATCCATCTCGGCATGATCGGCGATGATCGCCGCCGCGCGGTCCTCGTTCCAGGCTTCGTAGACGGGCAATCGATCCTCCCGGGCCCACAAAATTGTTGGCCCCAGCCCCATCCGGCGCGTCCATCGCCGCGGGAGCCAGCGGCGCGGGCCTTCCAGTCAGTATTACATGGGCCACCGCCGGGAAAAGCAAGGCGGGGCACCCGAGCGTTACGCTACGGTTGAGGGTCCGCCGCCGGCAGGCTGTCGCGCGCGAGATAGTTGGTCTGCGACGGGAACGCGAAGGCCGCCCCGGCCGCCTGCACAATCTCCATCACGCGCAGGTTCAACTCCTCCTGCACCTTCACGAAGTCGGGCAGCCGGCTCTCCTCCACATAGGCGAACACATCCAGATTGAGCGTGTAGTCGCCGAAGCTGGTGAAGCGCACCCGCGCGCCCTCGGTCACCACCTTCGGATGATCGGCCAGCATGGCCAGGATGCGCTCCTGAATTTCCTTGATCTGCGCGCCTGTCGTTTCATAGCGCAGGCCGAGTCGGGGGTTGAACAGCGACTTGCGCCGGCGGGTGATGTTTTCGATGCGGATCTGCGCCATCTCGGCATTCGGGATCGTGACCAGAGTGTCGTCCAGGCGGCGCAACTTGGTCGTGCGCAGGCCGATCTCCTCCACTGTGCCGGATTCGCTGCCGACACGGCAGAATTCCCCGACCCGCGCCGGGCGGTCGGCGAACAGGGTCAGCCCGCCAATCACGTTCTCCAGCGTGGACCGCACCGCCAGCGCGATGGCAAAACCGCCGATGCCAAGGCCGGCGAGCAGCGGCCCCAGCGGGATGCCCACCAGATCGGCGATGAAGAACACGGCGACCAGCACGACGGCGATGCTCAACAAGGTGCTGACGACACGGATCAACTGGCCGTCCAGGCTGCTTCCCCCCGCCCCTCGCAGGATGACGATACCGGCCGCGCCGCGCTGGATGACCGCGATCACCAGCCAGGTCAGCCCGATATAGATACTCAGCCGCAGGGTCAGGATCAGCGTCATCATCACATCGCCCCAGATCTTCAGGGCGAAAAAGGCCAGGGCGAGCGTTCCCACGTTCAGGGCCATCAGCGACAGCGCGGCCACCAGGTGACCGTACCGGCGCAGCGGGCGCGTCTCCCGCTCATCATGGCGCTTCCCCCAGCGCAGGATGCGGAGAAACAGGATGATCGCGGCCGCCAGCAGCACCGCCAGGCCGATCCATTGCCACACCGCCTGCCCCGCGAACGGCGCGCGCAACGGGGCCGGCAGGCCGGCGATCACCGAGCGGGGGATCAGCGGGCCGGGCGCATAGCTCCATTCGTCGATCGCCCGGAACAGGTCGCTCTTGCCGCCGGGAAGCCCTCGGGCGACGGCGTACAATTCGTCGGTGATCTCCATGGTTTCAGGCGTGAACAGGAACTGCCCGGCCCGTGGACCGGACCTGACCCGTGCGATGACGATCGGCGTCCCCGGCACACGCCAGGACTCGATGCCCCGCGCCCCGACCTCCGCAGCGTCAGGGGCATCGGCCAGACGATCCTGGGCGCCGTGGGCCAGCACCGCCGCCAGCCGTGTCGCCGCCAGCGCCACCGACAATAACCGATGCGCGCTCGGCACGCCTTCGGTATCGAGCGTGGACATCATCCGCAGCATAGCCGGCCGGGGCTTCCAGGTGGGGCCGAGCGTCTCGAAGTCATGGCGGACAAGTTCGCCGTTGGACAGGAGCGCGTCCAGCGTGGCCCTGGGGCTCGACAAATCCGGCATCGACAGCAGGAACGGTAAGTGCCCGGGCGGATCGGCAGCCCGCGCGGGCACCATCGCGCCGAACAGCGCCATCCATAGGGTGATCATCAGGAAGACGATGGAACGCGGCATGGAGACCATCCCGATGATGTGGATCCCTCGGAGAAGTTGCGGAGGCAGACCATGTAACAGAGCGCGCGGCTTTTGCTCAACGCCGCTTCTCATCCCGTCGCGAAACTTTGCACCAGGCTGCCCGAGACCAGCCGCCAGCCGTCCACCAGCACGAAGAAGATCAGCTTGAAAGGCAGCGACACCGCGTTCGGCGGCAGCATCATCATGCCCAGGCTCATGAGCACGCTGGCCACCACCATGTCGATCACGAGGAACGGGAGGAACAGCAGGAACCCCATCTCGAACGCCCGGCGCAGTTCGCCCACCAGGAAGGCCGGCACGACCGCGCGCCAGGGGGCGTCTTCCGGTGCCGCCGGAATGGGAATGCGGCCCATGTCGAGGAAGAACCGCAAATCCTCCGCCCGCAGGTTCCGCATCATGAAGTCGTGGAAGGGGATCATGGCGCGCCGCATGCCCTCGATTTCGCCCACCGCACCCTCGGTCATCGGCTTCAGGCCAGTCTCCCACGCCTGGTCGAGCACCGGTTGCATGATGAAGAAGGACAGGAACAGCGCCAGCCCGATCAGCACGATGTTGGGTGGCGTGCCCTGGGTCGACAGCGCGCTGCGCAACAACGAGAGCACGATCACGATCCGAGTAAAGGCCGTCACCATCACCAGAAGGCTCGGCGCCAGCGACAGGACCGTGATCAGCGCGGTCAGCTGCACCAGCCGGCTGGTCGCCCCCGGCTGCCCGGCAGTGCCCAGGTCGATGGCCAAGGATTGGGCGTGGCCGAAGGAGGGCAGAAAAAGGAACAGGATCAGGGCAATGCCGAGCATCGCTCGGGGGATGGGGGAGGTGTGAGGGTCCTCCACCGGGGGATCGGCGTCGGGCAGCCACCCCACCACCAGGTCCTGCGATCCGCCGGTCAACAGCACCACCCGCCGTTCTGCGCAGCGCACCACTCGCAGGGTCCGGCGGGAATCGAGCGTCACCGACTCCTCGATCGCCAGCAGCCGGCTGCCGGTGCCGGTGCGTGGTCCCAGTCCGCCGAAGCGGGCCAGCCGCCCCGCGCCCAGGACCAGCGCCAGCACCACGCCCAGCGCCGCGATCGCGGTCAGCATCGATGTCATGTCAGGAATCATGCGAATGGGCCTTTTGCCGATTGCGCGTTGAGGGAGGCGCCGCCCACGTCATGGTGGGCGCAGGCCCACCACCCACGACTTCCGCCGTCCAGATCAGCAAAGTCGTTGATGGCCCGCCTGCGCCGGCCACGACGGGGAGCCGCCGGAGATGGGTCATGAGCAAGGGCGGCCGGCATAAGGCGGGACCGAAGCCTTCAGCGCCGCGTCCAGCGTTTCCAACCGTCCCCGCAGCCGCAGCAGGTCGGGCCGCATCAGCCGCCCCTGCTCGGTTGGCAGATCCAGCGCCTTGGCGCACAGCAGCCCGACCTGGGCGTCAAAGCCGTCGAGGTCGATCAGATGGCCATCACGCACCAGGGTCGTGGCGACGGCCGCGGCGTTCTCCAGATCCTCCAGGAATGACCGGAGGGAGGCGACGCGCGCGAGGATGGGATCGGTCCGCATGCGCGCATGAAATCAGAAGAAGATGAACGAACCCTTTATGCGGCGCGATTAACCGAAGATTCAGATTTGCCGGTCATGATGGGGGTATGAACGAGATGCGCCCCCCTTTGTTCGACCTTGCCCGGCAGCGGCTGCTGTGGGCGGAACAGCGCCAGACCGTGCTGGCCCGGAATATCGCCAACGCCAGCACCCCCGGCTTCCAGCCGCGCGACCTGCCCAGCTTCGCCGAGGCGATGGGGCGGAAGAACCTGTCGGAGCCGCGGCGGACCCAGCCCAATCATTTGCCCCGTCCGCAGGGCAGCGGGCTGCACGCCGAACAGGCGGTGCGGCCGCGGGCGAAATCACCCGACGGCAACGCGGTGGCGATGGACGAACAGCTCACGAAGGTCGCCGACACCGATACGGCGCAGAACACCACGACCTCCATCTATCGGAAATACATGACGATGTTCAGCATCGCGCTCGGAAAGGTGTGACCCGGTGACCGACCTCAACAAGGCGCTCGCGATCACGGCGAGTGGATTGGAATCCCAGACCACGCGGCTGCGGGTGATCGCCGAGAACCTGGCCAACCAGGATTCCACCGGGTCCTCGCCCGGCGCCGATCCCTATCGCCGCAAGACCGTCTCGTTCGAGAACCGGGTCGACCGCGCGATCGGGGTGGAGACGGTCCGCATCCGCCAGATCGGCCGCGACAAGGCCGATTTCATCCTGCGCCACGACCCGTCCCACCCGGCGGCCAACGCCGATGGCTACGTCAAGCACCCCAACGTGAACAGCTTTGTCGAGGTGATGGACATGCGCGACGCCGAACGGTCCTACCGCGCCAACCTCGCGGTGATGCAGGCCACCCGCGGCATGCTGACCCGGACGATCGAGATGCTGAAGTAATTTCAGATCCAGGAACCCATCATGTCCCTGATCCCCACCATCACCATCACGCCCTCCGGCGCCGCCGACGCCTATTCCCGGGTCGATCGCGGTGACGCGGCCGGCGGGGCCACGGGCGGCTTCGGCACCGCCCTGCAACGCGCGCTGGAAGGCGCGGTCCGCACCGGGCAGAACGCCGAGGACAAGGCCATGCAGGCCATCTCCGGCACCGGCAGCCTGACCGATGTCGTCACCGCGCTTTCCCAGGCGGAACTGACCCTGCAGACCGCCACCGCCGTCCGGGACCGGGTGATCCAGGCCTATCAGGACATCATCCGCATGCCGATCTGATGCCATGAACGAATCCGACATCGCCAACCTCATCCGCGAGTCCATGCTTGTCCTACTCAAGCTCGCCGGCCCGCTCCTGCTGGTGGGGCTGGTCGTGGGCCTGGTGATCTCGGTCCTCCAGGCGGTCACCCAGATCAACGAGGCAACGTTGGCCTTCGTCCCCAAGGTCCTCGCCCTCGGCGCCACCGCCATGATCCTGGGGCCGTTCATGTTCTCGACGCTCGCCGCCTTCACCCGCCTGCTGCTCGACCGCATGGCCGGAGTTGGACCATGACCGGCGGGGGACCATGACCGATCTCGCCGACCTGATGACCCAGGGCGCCTTCGGGTTGATGCTGGTCGTGGCCCGGGTCGCCGGCGCGATCATGCTGCTGCCGGGCATGGGGGAATCCGCCCCGCCCGCCATGCTGCGCGCGGGCCTCGCCCTGTGCATCGCCCTGCTGCTGCTGCCCGGGCTGCTGCCCGTCCTGCCGCCCCCGCCCGAGGCCGGCATCCAGGCCGCGCTGATGATCGGGGCGGAGGTCCTGACCGGAGTCTGGTTCGGCTGGCTGGCGAGGCTGGTGGCCCTCGCCCTGCCGGTCGCGGCCCAGTTCATCGCCTATCTACTGGGCCTGTCCTCGGTGTTGCAGGCGGATGCCGAACTCGGCCCGCAATCGACCGCCTTGTCCCGCCTGTTCGACCTCGCCGCGCCTTTGGCCGTGCTGTCATCCGATCTTTACCAGTTGCCGCTGCTGGCCCTGGGCGGTCTCTATACCCTGGTGCCCGCCGGCGCCCTGCTGCCCAGCACCGACGGCGCGCTCACGGTGCTGGAGATGATGACGCAGACTTTCGCCCTGGCCCTGCGCCTCGCCGCCCCCTTCGTGCTGGCGGCCGTCGTCTGGAACGTCGCCTCCGGCCTGATCGCGCGCCTGGTGCCGCGGTTGCAGATCTACTTCGTCGCTCTGCCCGGCCAGATCCTGGGCGGGTTCCTGATGCTGGCCGCCCTGTCCGGCGCGATCCTGGCGGCGTGGGAGGGCGGGGCGCGATCGCTGTTCGCCGCCCTGCCCGGCACGAACTGACCGCCGATGGCCGAGAACGCCGACCGCCCCCAGGACGACCGGACGGAAGCCGCCACCCCAAGGCGCCTGCAACAGGCGCGGGAGGAAGGCCAGGTCCCGGTGTCGCGGGAGATGGAGACACTGGCCGGCATGGTCGCCGTCGCCTTGGTCGCGCTGACGGTCGGGCCGGTGCTGCTGCGCGACCTGACCGTGCATCTGCGCGGCTTCCTGGTGCAGACGCATTCCCATGCCCTGGTGGGACAGGCCGGCTGGTTCCACGCCGCCATGGCCAGCGCCTGGGCGGCCGGGCCGATCCTGCTGCTGATCCTGGTAGGCGGCGTCGCCGCCACGCTGTTCCAGACCGGCTTCCTGCTGCATGGCGGCGCCCTGCAACCGCAACTGTCCCGGATCAATCCCGGCGCCGGCCTGAAGCGGCTGGTCGGCGTCGAGAACCTGGTGGAGACGATCCGCTCCATCGCCAAGCTGGCCCTGGTGGGGCTGTTCATCTGGTGGTCCCTGCCCGCCGACGTGTTGGCTATCGGCAGCCTGCCCTTCCACGGGATGCCCGCCTTGCTGGACCGCACCGGCGACCTGGTCTTCCGCGTGCTGGTCGCCACGATCGCGGCGCAGACCATCATCGCCGCCGCCGACCTGGGCTGGGTCCGCTACCGTCATTTCCACAAGCTGCGCATGAGCCGGCAGGACATCCTGGATGAAACCAAGGAAACCGAGGGCGATCCCCGTATCCGCGCCCGCCTGCGCCAGATCCGCCAGCAGCGCGCCCGCCGGCGCATGCTGGCCGCGGTCAAGGACGCAACGGTCGTGATCACGAACCCCACGCATTACGCTGTCGCATTGGTGTATGATCGTGCGACACATGCCGCACCGCGCGTGGTGGCAAAGGGTGTGGACACGATGGCCGCCCGAATCCGCGAAGCGGCCGAGGCGGCGCGCGTCCCGCTGGTGGCCAACCCGCCCCTTGCGCGCGCGCTGTTCCGCGTCGAACTGGACTCTGAAATCCCGGCCGAACACTACCAGGCCGTGGCCGAGATCGTTGCCTATGTCTGGCGCCTGAGCCAGCGGATCAGGACGGAGGCCGCATGATCCTGCGCCGAACCCGCCGCCCCGCACCACGCGGATGGATGGTCGACCGGCTGGCCGAACGGCTGGAACCGCTGGAGGCGGTGCTGTTCGACGCGCCGGATACCGGGCTGCTGGCCGTCGACCGCGCCGGGCGAGTGGTGCGCGCGAATGGCTGGCTGCGCCGGCGGCTGCACAGCGCGGCCGATCCCCGCGCGGGCGCCGCGGCGCGGGAGCTGTTCGTGCCAGCCGACCGCGATCGCGTCCGCGCCTTCCTCGACGACGCGGCCAGCGGGGCGAGGGCGGCCGAACCGCTGCGCGCGCGCATGCCCGCGGCCGATGGCACCGACATGCCCGTGACCGTGACCGCCCAGGTCCTGCGCGAACCCGACCAGGCGATCAGCGGCCTGCTGCTGCGCATCGCCGACCAGTCGGGCGCGCTGCGCCTGGAAGCCGAACTCGCGCATGGCCAAAAGTTGCAGGCGGTCGGCCAGCTCGCCGCCGGCATCGCGCATGACTTCAACAATCTGCTGACCGCCGTCCTCGGATCGGCCGACGCCGCGCTGGACCGGGCAGGCATTGATCCCGAAACCCTGGGAGACCTGCGCCAGATCCGGGCGGCGGGAGAGCGCGGGTCCGCCCTGGTGCGCCAGGTGCTCGCGTTCAGCCGCCGCCAGCCGCTGCAACCGCGGATCGTCGCGGTGAACGATGCGGTCCGTGCCCTGGCCGAACTGCTGCCGCGGATGCTGGGCGCGCCGCACCGGCTGGCGCTGGAACTGGAGGAGCCGGGCCGCCGCGTCCGGGTCGATCCCGCCCAGTTCGACCAGATCCTGGTCAACCTCTCGATGAACGCCCGCGACGCCATGCCATCCGGCGGCACGCTGACGCTGCGGACTGGCCACCAGACCGTCTACCGCCCGTTCCAGGACGGGCTGGAGACGATCACGCCCGGCCGCTACGTGGTGATCGAGGCCACCGACAGCGGCGTCGGCATCCCGCCCGAAATCCTGCCCCATATCTTCGAGCCGTTCTTCACGACAAGACGCAACAGCGGCGGCAGCGGGCTCGGGCTGTCCACCGTGCACGGCATCGCCCGCCAGTCCGGCGGCTTCGTCACCGTGGAAAGCCGGCCCGACGTCGGCACCACGATCCGGGTCTACCTGCCTCGCCATGATGGGGCCGAGGTCCAGGACCCCTCCCCCCCTCCCCCTATTCCCGCCCCCTCTCCCCGTCAGGCCTCCACGCTCGGCCTTGTCCTGCTGGTCGAGGACGAGGCGGCGGTGCGAAACCTCGCGGAACGGGCGCTGCGCCAGGCGGGCTGGACCGTGCTGGTCGCCGATTCGGCCGAGGCGGCGCTGGAGCGGGCCGGCACCGAACCGATCGACCTGCTGGTGTCGGATATCGTGCTGCCGGGGATGGACGGGGCGACGCTGCTGGCACATCTGCGGACGACCCGGCCGGACCTGCCGGCGATTCTCGTTTCCGGCTATGCCGAATCGGCGGTACGAGGCGATCTTCCGCCCGACGGCGTGGCGTTCCTGCCCAAACCCTATGCGTTGAAAACGCTGGTGGCGGCGGCTGGCGCAACCCTGCTGATGGATGTTCCTAAATAGTTCTTGCGCTGACCGCGGTTTGTGAACATAGAGGGAACGGTTCCTTAACGACGCCAGAGATCAGCAGGGTTGCATCACATATGCGCGTTATGGTTGTATAGATGCAATCTATAGGGGTATAATTCATGGCAAGCCCACGGACTATGACAGAGGTCGGACAGAAGGTCGGCGAGGTCGAGAAGAACAAGGCGCTCGATGCCGCCATGACTCAGATCGAGCGGGCGTTCGGCAAGGGCTCGATCATGCGGATGGGCGCCCGTTCGGGCGATGAGCAGATCGAGACGATTTCCTCCGGTTCGCTCGGCCTGGATATCGCCCTTGGCATCGGCGGCCTGCCCAAGGGCCGCATCGTCGAGATCTACGGGCCGGAAAGCTCGGGCAAGACGACCATGGCGCTGCACGCGATCGCCGAGGCGCAGAAGCGCGGCGGCACCTGCGCGTTCATCGACGCCGAACACGCGCTGGACCCGACCTATGCGCGCAAGCTCGGCGTCGATGTCGACAACCTGCTGATCAGCCAGCCCGACGCCGGCGAACAGGCGCTGGAAATCGCCGATACGCTGGTCCGCTCGGGCGCGATCGACGTGCTGGTGGTGGACAGTGTCGCCGCCCTGGTGCCGCGCGCCGAACTGGAAGGCGAAATGGGCGACAGCCACATGGGGCTGCACGCGCGCCTCATGAGCCAGGCGCTGCGCAAGATCACCGGCAGCGTGTCGCGCAGCAACTGCATGCTGATCTTCCTGAACCAGATCCGCATGAAGATCGGCGTGATGTTCGGTAGCCCCGAAACCACCACGGGCGGCAATGCGCTGAAGTTCTATGCCTCGATCCGCCTGGAAATCCGCCGCATCGGCCAGATCAAGGAACGCGATTCGGTCGTCGGCAACCAGACCCGGGTCAAGGTCGTGAAGAACAAGCTGGCCCCGCCGTTCCGCCAGGTCGAGTTCGACATCATGTATGGCGAAGGCGTC
>CANJSR010000152.1 GCA_947476855.1 Acetobacteraceae bacterium | reverse complement strand
GCCTGCTTCATCGCCTGGTCCAGGTCCTCGTTCATGCCCATGGTGATGTAGTGCGTGGCGGATTCCGCGCGTGGCATCTTCAGCAGCGGGTTGGACGGCCCACCACCCTTGTGCAGCGTGAAGGTGAAGGTCCCCGTCAGGCACATTTCCAGCGCGGTGACGCAGACCTCTCCATCGCCCTGCACGCCATGGCCGTCACCGACCGAGAAATTGGCGCCCGGTACCCAGACCGGCAGGAACAGAGTCGATCCGGCGGTCAGTTCCTTGTTGTCGAGGTTGCCGCCATGGATCCGAGGCTCCTTGGACGCGATGCGCCCGAAAGCCGGCGGCGGGGCCACGCCCATCACGCCGAAGAACGGCGCCAGCGTCAGTTCCGTGCCCCAGGGCAGCGTGCAGACGCCGCGTTCCTGGTCGACGGGGATGTGCATCATCGTGGTTTCGTGGAAGTCCTCGGGCAACGTGCCGACCAGGGGACGGATCACGTTGTAGCCCCAGTTCGCACCGGGAACGATCTTGTGGATCTTGATTTCCAGCATGTCGCCGGGCATCGCGCCCTCGATCGCGATCGGACCGGTGACGATATGACCCGCGGTCGTGCCCGGGTTCGCCGCCAGAATAGCCAGCAGTTCAGGCGGGGACGTCAGCGGAGAGCCGGCCGGCGGCATCACCGAATCCCGACCGGAGACGCACTGCACCTCCACCGTATCGCCCGAGGCGATGGTCATGACAGGCGGAAAAACAGCATCGAAAACGCCAATCCGAACGGTTTCGGGACTCGCGCGAAGAGAAAGCGTGGCCATCAGAAAGTCCTTTGATGTGTCGGCAAAAATCTCCCCCTCCCCTTGAGGGAGGGGGCCGCGGGGAGGGGTAAAACCCCCCCGCCCCTAAACCATCAGCCCCCCACCATGGCCGGCCGCTTGTCCCTGAACGCGGTAGCCTTCTCAAACGCATCCGCCACCCGGAAAACAGTCGCTTCCTGGAACGGCTTACCCACAACCTGCATCGAAACCGGCAGCCCCAACGGCCCAAACCCGGTGCAAACCGCAATCGCCGGATACCCCGTCACATTGAACGGAATCGTGAAGCTCGGCGCCGCGAACACGTCCCAACGCGGGATCGCATCCATCTTCGCCGCTTCGCCATACGCACCCGCCGTGATCACGACATCGAGCCCAGACATCGCCGCCTGGAGTTCCGCGCGCAGCTCCCGCCGCCGCCGCACCGCCTGCAAGTAATCGACGGCCGAGACCATCGCGCCCAGGGCCAACCGGCGCTGCACGCGCTCGCTGAACTCGGACAGACGGGTGCGGGCCCATTCCTCATAGGCCGTCGCACGTTCGGCCATCGAAATCAGCGACCCGCACGCATGCCAATCCTGCAACGGCGACACGGTCACGTCGGACACGATGGCGCCGAGGTCGCGCAGCACGGACATGGCGTTGTCGATGCCGGCCTGCGTCGCGGGTGCAACCGGGGCGTCGGTTTCATGGAAGTGGCGGATGACGCCGACCTTCACGCCCTTCAGCCCGGTGCCGAGCAGCGCGGTGTAGTCGGGGATTGGTTGGTTGGCGGAGGCCGGGTCGGCCGGGTCATGCCCCGCGAGGGCCTGCAACATGATCGCGCAGTCCTCGGACGTCCACGCCATCGGGCCGATGTGATCGAGGCTGAACGCCGCCGGCGCGACGCCGGCGCGTGACACCAGGCCATATGTCGGCTTGATTCCCGCAATGCCGCATAAAGCGGCAGGCCCGCGGATCGAGCCGCCGGTGTCCGTGCCAATTCCGCACAAAATCATACCAGCAGCCACGGCCGCGCCGGTGCCGCTTGACGAACCTGCCGTGAAATGATCCGGATTCCAGGGATTCCGTGATGGCGGTTTGGGCAGATCGAATGAAGGTCCGCCATCGGCGAACTCATGCGTGGTCAGTTTTCCCATCAGCACCGAACCGGCCGAGGCCAGTTTGACGGCACACATTGCATCTTTATCAGGCACATTGCCGGCGAGCAGCCGCGATTGGCAGGTCGTTTCCAGACCGGCGGTGTCGACGATGTCCTTCAGGCCGATCGGGATGCCGTGCATCGGGCCGCGCGGCCCAGACTTCATGATCTCGGCCTCGGCGGCGCGGGCCTCGGACAAAGCGCGCTCCTCGGTCGGCAGGATGAAGGCGTGCAGCGTGTCGTCCATCGCGTGCATGCGGCCCAGGCAGGCCTGCGTCAGTTCGACCGGGGACAGCTTCTTCGCCGCGATCAGCTTCGCGGCCTCGGCGATCGTCGGGATCATGCCAGGTCCTCCGCCGTATAGCCGAATGTATGGGCGGGTTCGGCCATCCGGCCGCGCGGCTTGCGCACCCGGGCCTTCATCGCGCTCAGCGCCTCATGCGTGGTGGCGAGGTCGGCCTTCTGTTCGGCCGTCAGGACCAGACCGGCCGCGTCGAGCAGATAATCGAGGGATTCATCAGTCAGTTTGGGGGGCATCGCGGGAAATCTCCTTGCGTCGGGGCTGGCGTGAAGCAGCCGGTCCAGTCCGACCCGTGCAACAACCGGGCCGCTGGCGATGGCATGGGAGACTGGATGGGGGCGCGCGGCAAGGGGCGCGGGGGGGGGGCGGGTCCACCAGCGGAGTCCTGGGCGATGGATGGGTCAAGCCCATCCATGACGAGGAGGGTTGGGGAGACGAACGGTGTCGGGGGAGGATTGGCGCGGATGCGTGCTGGCGATGGTCCCTGGCACAAGGCCAAGGATGACGCAGGACGGAGCGGTTCCGTCGAACCGCCGGCGGGGGGAAGCCTCGCGGCCTCCCCTGCCCGCCTACTCGGTCATGATCGACGAGCCGCGGTTGCCGATCATCGCCAGCAACTCCCGCCGCGTCGTTGCGTTGTCGCGGAACACGCCCAGCATCCGAGAGGTGACCATCGTCACGCCCGGCTTGTGGACGCCGCGGGTAGTCATGCACTGGTGTGCCGCCTCGATCACCACCGCGACGCCGCGCGGTTCCAGCACATCCTGGATCGTGTTGGCGATCTGCGCCGTCAGCTTCTCCTGGATCTGGAGGCGTTTGGAATAGGCCTCCACGACCCGGGCGAGCTTGCTGATCCCGACCACGCGCCGGTGCGGCAGATAGGCCACGTGCGCGCGCCCCAGGATCGGCACCATGTGATGCTCGCAGTGGCTTTCCAGACGGATGTCGCGCAGCAGCACGATCTCGTCATAGCCTTCGGTTTCCTCGAAGGTCCGTTCCAGCAGCGCGACGGGATCCACGTCGTAGCCGGCAAAGAATTCCTCATAGGAACGCACGACGCGCGAGGGGGTATCGACCAGCCCCTCCCGCGTCGGATTGTCGCCGGCCCAACGCAGCAATGTGCGGACGGCAGCCTCGGCTTCTTCCCGCGTGGGGCGGGGCTCGGACGTGCCGGCCGTTCCGGGTCGTGCCGGTGTCGAGATGATATTCACCGTGAGGAACCCTCCTGGTTGTCATCGCGCATACGCTGATGTCCATGCGCGTCGGCGCGATATGGGGCCAGTGGCGGGTCCGACAACCCGTCCCAGACCGTGCTTCTAATGTACGCGCCCATCCTGATGCGGGCTGTCCAGGCTGAACGCCGGAACCGCGACATCGAAATCCTCACCCGAGGACGGGTTGGTCATATGATACGTACCGACCATGAAGCCGGACGGCGTGTCGAGCGGCGTGCCCGACGTATATTCGAAACTCTGGCCGGGATCGAGCAGCGGCTGCTCTCCCACCACGCCCGGGCCGTGGACGCTTTGCGTGCGGCCGCGTGCGTCGGTGATATGCCAGGTCCGGCGCAGCAGCTTGACCGGCGCCTGTCCTTCGTTCTCGATCCGGACGCGATAGGCCCAGACGAAATGATTGTCATCCGGCCGTGACTGGTCGGCCAGAAAGAATGAGCGGACGGACACGCGGACATCGCGCGTCGTCTGCTCATACCCAGCCCGTTCTTCCGCCGGACGCGCGCGTTTGCCCCGCGGCTCGCGGGGCGTCGAACGGTCGTCGCGACCGGTCTTCAGGTCGTCGTCAGGCATGGCGGATGCACCTTCCTGCTTCCATGGATGCCGATTCAAGGCCGAAAACCGCCGCGTGTCCAGCTTCGGCCCCCGCGCGCCCGGGACGGACGCGCGGGAACCTCCCGAAATCGGAACGGTCAGCCGCCCGCCAGTGCCAGCGCGCGACCGATGTCGTCACGCAGGTCCTCGACATCCTCGAGCCCGATCGAGACACGAATGACGCCGTCGGTGATGCCCAGGCGCGCGCGCTCGGTCTCTCCGATCCGCAGATGGGTCGTGGTCGCGGGATGCGTCGCGAGCGATTTCGAATCACCGAGATTGTTCGACACCCGGATCAGCTCGAACGCGTTCATCACGCGGAAGGCGGCTTCCTTGCCGCCGGCGACTTCGAACGTCACGACCGTGCCGCCGGCCTTCATCTGCTTCGCGGCCAGGGCGCGCTGCGGGTGATCGGCGCGGGTCGGATACCAGACGCGGGAGACGGCGGGGCTCTCGGCGACGAAATCGGCGATCGCGGCGGCGGACCGGCAGCTTGCCTCGACCCGCAGCGGCAGCGTCTCCAGCCCCTTCAGCAGCAGCCAGGCGTTGAACGCCGACAAGGCTGGCCCGGTGTTGCGGATGAAGGGCTGCAGGACGTCATTCACCCACTTGTTGCCCGCCAGGATGGCCCCGCCGAGCACACGGCCTTGACCGTCAATATGCTTCGTACAGGAATAAATGACGACGTCCGCGCCCATGGTCATCGGCTGCTGCAATAAGGGCGTGGCGAAGACATTGTCCACCACCACGATGGCCCCGGCCCGATGCGCCATCTCGGCCACGGCGGGCAGGTCGACGATCTCCAGCATCGGGTTGGACGGGGTTTCCAGCAGCACGAGCTGGGTCGGTTTGGCCAGCGCGTCCCGCCACTGGTCCAGGTCGGCGCCATCGACGAACACCGCCTCGATCCCGAACTTCGGCAGCAGGGTGGACACGATCCAGTGGCAGGACCCGAACAGCGCGCGAGAGGCGACGACGCGGTCCCCGGCCTTCAGATGCGCGAGCAGGGCGGCGTTCACCGCGGCCATGCCGGTCGCGGTGGTGCGGCAGGCTTCCGCGCCCTCGATCAGCGCCAGCCGTTCCTCCAGCATGGTGATGGTCGGGTTGGCGAAGCGGGAATACTGGTAGTGTTCGACCGTGCCGGCGAAGGTGCCCTCGGCCTGTTCGGCACTGTCGTAGACATAGCCGGAGGTGAGGAACAGCGCCTCGGATGTTTCACCGTGCGGCGTGCGGTGGACGCCACCATGCACGAGGCGGGTGGCGGGACGGAGTTTCGCGGTATCGAGTGACATTGTCTGGGCCCCTGTGACTGAACATGGCCCGACCGATCGGAGCAGCCTGGGTTCCCTGACGGGACCTTCCGCTGGCCTCTTTAGCGCGCTTGTTTCACCTCGCCGCAATCCGGCCGGACAAATCACGAGGGCCGGAAACTCCAGCGCTCCTCGTATAAATCCCGGGTGGCGGAGGGGTCAAGCGTGCTACTCGTCCCCGTTCAGCGCGCAGTGCCCGACCGCGATCCCGATCGGGATCGACAGCAGCAGCCACAGGGCGAGCATGGCGCCCAGCAGCGTCGGCATCAGCAATAGGATCACCGCGGCCAGGGCGACCAGGCACAAAGCGCCAATCAACAACGGTCTCGCGGGCCTTTCCACCACGACTGGCATCGGATGATACACTCCCCATGCATCGGATCCGTTTCCCCAAACGGATGCCTCTCCATCGCCACGACCAAAGCAGAAACCATGCCATTGAAAAATATTGAAACAATCGAGGGACTTGGCCCGGGACGGTCGCCGACGATGCCCCTTAAACGTAAAATTTACCGACAGGGGCGCAACCCCCGCGATGGCAAAATCGCGTGACGCTGTGTTGCGGTGGGTCACCGCCCGTGTGGATGCGCGCGTGACGGGCGCCTGGCCCCGCCGTTTACCCGCAGGCCGGGTTTGCAGCCCGACAGCTTTGCGCGAACCCGTCCGAGAGGAAGGGGGGCTGCTTGTAAAGGCCCTTCAGCCAGGCGGCGAGCATGCAAAGCTCCTCCAGCTTCAGGATCTCATCCAGCGTGCCCGCGGGGAAGGAGACGGAGAAGGACTGGGAGATGGTGCCGAGAACGGTCTCCACCTGCTCGATCATCAGGCCGCAATCGGTTTCCAGCGCGGCGGTCCGCACCAGGATCGCCTCGTCGACCTCATATTCATCGCGGATCAGTTTCACGATCCAGCGAAACATGTGCATCCAGTTCTTCACGTCGTCGACCGGTGGAACCATGGCGCGCCTCATGCCGAAGCGGGCGATGATGGCGCCAAATGGTATCCAACCGGTTAACACGGCCCGATAAATCGGACCCGATCGACGTCAGCGGAAGATGGAATGCGGCCGTGACGCCTCCACCGGGCGAACGACCGCCCAGCCGGCCTTGGCGCCGTTCGGCAAGGGCACGGGCGTCGGTTCCGCATGCTGGGAGGCACCGAGGGCGCGGGACAACTGGTCCGCCGCATCCGTCACGACGGACACGAGCGCGCGGGGCCGGGGCGGCCGCATCCGCATCGACGGCGCGCTGACGCTCAGCACCGCGACCACCTGGCCCGCCGCGTCCCGCACGGGCACGCCGATGCTGACGGCACCAGCCACGACCTCATCCGAAGTGACCAGGTAACCACGGGCGCGGATGCGGTGCAGATCGGCCGCGATCCAGGCCGGATCGGTGCGGGTGGCAGGAGTGAAGCGCGGCAGGCGCTGGGCCAGGACCTGGGTCTGCACGGCTTCCGGCGCATAGGCCAGCAGCAGGCGACTCGATCCGGCATGCAGCGACAGGCGCTTGCCGACTTCCGTATAGACCCGCAGCGTCGGATCGGTCTGGTAGATCGCGACGGTCTCGCTCTCCATGCCGTCACGGACGCGCAGATAGACGTTTTCATTGCTGGACTTGCCGAGCGCGGCCAGAAACGGCATCGCCGTGGCCGCCAGCGCGCCCTGTTCGGCGGCGGCGCGTCCCAGCGCGCTCCATCGCGCGCCGAGGCGCCAGAGGCCACGCGCCTCGTCCTGGATGGCGAACCCGCGGGCCTGCAGGGTCCGCAGCAGGCGGAAGCCGGCGGTGCGCGTGCAGCCGGCGGCATCGGCGAGCGTGGCGAGCGGCGCGGGCCCGGTACGCGCCAGCGCCTCCAGCAGGTCCAGCGCGCGATCCACCGCGGCGATGCTGTAATCCCGCGCCGGCGCTGCCTGGCCAGCGGCGGCGGCTGCGGTTCCATTCGCGGTCTTGGCCTTTGAACGGCCACTGCTATGACTGACGGATGCCATCAAGGGCCCCTTGGCCTGGCGTTGAGACACGGCGACGGACCCGCATTCATGCGATTTTGTAATCAATGAACGGCGCTCCTACCCTTCAGTAGAATTGCATTCCGCTCGGCTTGGGTCAAAGCCATATTTGGATATAGGTGAATTGATATACGGATGAATCGGGCAGTCATCCGATATTTCCGTTTTGTTAATCGATACCATTTTATGGGGCAACGACGACCGCCCGGCGCGCCCCGTTTTCCGCCGCCGGATGCCATTCGGCGCTTGTCCGCGGTTCGCTTGCGTGAATGACTTGTCGCAGGGGGGCGCCTGCGCTAAAGCCGCTCGCTCACGGTCGCTCCAGTGGCCCGGCGCGGCTTGTGTGTCTTGTCGCGTACACTGTTGGCGCGGGCGTGGTGGAATTGGCAGACACGCCAGATTTAGGTTCTGGTGGCGCAAGCCGTGGGGGTTCAAGTCCCTCCGCCCGCACCACCCAGACAGGGGTCGCCTTTCCATTCAGATTGGTTCAGGCAGGGGATTGGCTGGCATATGCAGGTTACCGAGACGCTTTCCGACGGGCTTCGGCGTGGTTACACCATCGTCTTGCCGGCCGCGGACATCGAAACCCGCCGTTCCGAACGCCTGACAAGCCTCAGCAAGACCCTGCGGCTGCCTGGCTTCCGTCCGGGCAAGGTGCCGATGCCCATCATCCGCCAGCGCTACGGTTCGGCGGTGTCGGCCGAGGTGCTGGAGGAATCGGTCAGTGAGGCGACTCGCCAGGTCCTGACCGACCATGGTCTGCGCCCCGCGATGCAGCCGAAGATCGAGATCGTGACCGACGACCCGACATCGGCAACCGCCGCGCGGGACATCGAATTCAAGCTCGACCTTGAACTGCTGCCCGACATCGCGCTGCCCGATTTCGGCGCCCTGGCGCTGACGCGGATGAAGGCCGAGGTCCCCGACGAGTCGCTGGAGGAGACGCTGACCGCGCTGTCCCGCTCCCGCCGGACGCTCGTCGACCTCACGCCCGAGGAACTGGCCGAACGCGGCGACGACACCGGCGCGCGCGATGGCGACGTACTGACGGTCGATTACCTCGGCAAGGTCGATGACGTGGCGTTCGAGGGTGGCACGGCCACCGACGCCGACATCGATATCGGCGGCGGCGGGTTCATCCCCGGCTTCGTAGAGCAGCTTGCGGGCCTGAAGCCCGGTGAGCAGCGCGCGATCAACGTGACCTTCCCCGCCGAGTACGGGAACGCCGAACTCGCCGGCAAGGCCGCGACGTTTGACATCACGGCCAAGCAGCTCCGCAAGTCCATCCCGCCCGTCATGGACGACGCCTTCGCCCTGACGCTCGGCTACGACTCCATGCAGGAAGTGCGCGACGACATCCGCTCGCGCCGCCAGCGTGAACTGGACGGCGTGTCCCGCATGCGCATCAAGCGCGAGCTGCTGGACGCGCTGGCCGACAAGGTCAGCTTCGACGTCCCGCCGGGCATGCTGGAGCGTGAGTTCGAGCAGATCTGGCAGCGCCTCGACGCGGACCGCAAGGCCGGCCAGATCGACGAGGACGACAAGGACAAGGACGAGGAGACGCTGAAGACCGAATACCGCGCGATCGCGGAACGGCGCGTGCGTCTGGGCCTGCTGCTGGCCGAGATCGGGCGGGTGAACAACCTGACCGTGACCGAAATGGAACTGGGACGGGCGATCCGCCAGGAAGCGGCGAAGTACCCGGGTCAGGAGGAGGCCATGATGGAACTCTTCCGGAAATACCCGGCGCTGACCGACAATCTGCGCGCGCCGATCTTCGAGGATAAGGTCGTCGACTACATCCTGGAACTCGCGCAGGTGACCGAATCGGTCGTTTCGCTGGAGGACCTGCTGAAGGAGCCGCCGCCGCCGGCTGCTCCCGCCGCGGCCTGATCTTCGCCTGATCGACACCCTGGGCACCGCTTGCGCTGGACTCTGGCCAAGCGGTGCCTATCTATCCCCGACCGGCGGCCCGGAGCCGTCGAAACCTAAGGTGACTGATCATGAGGGATCGCGACCCCGTCGACGTGTACTCGAATGCGCTGGTGCCGATGGTGGTCGAACAGACCGCCCGGGGTGAGCGTGCCTTCGATATCTATTCGCGCCTGTTGAAGGAGCGGATCATTTTTCTGACCGGTCCCGTCTATGACCAGGTGAGCGCGCTGATCTGCGCCCAGCTTCTGTTCCTGGAATCCGAGAATCCGGCGAAGGACATCTCCTTCTACATCAACAGCCCGGGCGGCGTGGTGTCGGCCGGCCTCGCGATCTACGACACGATGCAGTATATCCGCAGCCCGGTCAGCACCGTGTGCATCGGCCAGGCGGCGTCGATGGGCAGCCTGCTCCTGACAGCCGGTGAAAAGGGCAAGCGTTATGCCCTGCCGAACGCGCGGATCATGGTGCACCAGCCTTCGGGCGGCGCGCAGGGCCAGGCGACCGACATCGAAATCCAGGCGCGTGAAATCCTGCTGCTGCGCAAGCGGTTGAACGAAATCTATGTGCGCCACACAGGTCAGCCCATCGAGGCGATCGAGCGCAAACTCGAGCGCGATACCTATATGTCGGCCGAGGAAAGCCGTGATTTCGGCCTGGTGGATGAGGTGGTCGACAGCCGTCCGACCACCGGAGAGGATGCGACCCGCGGTTGAGAATCCACGCGCGTCCTTCGCGTGAGCCGGTGACCGGGCTTTTCGGCACCGACTCCGCGATGCGGATAAAATTCCGATCTTTCAATCAGTTGATGGCAAATACCGGGGTCATCCCGGCGTTTGTCGTGACGGTTTTTGACCGGTGTCGCAGGACAAGCTTGTCGCTACCGGTTGAGCGGGGATAGTATTCCCCATTGTGCCCCCGGGGTTCGGGGGAGGAGTGCGCATGAGCAAGACCGGCGATTCGAAGAACACCCTCTACTGCTCGTTCTGCGGCAAGTCGCAGCACGAGGTCCGCAAGCTCATCGCCGGCCCG
>CANJSR010000151.1 GCA_947476855.1 Acetobacteraceae bacterium | reverse complement strand
GCTTTGTCGTCGCTGCCGGCGCGGGGGTATCTGCTGCAGGTGCTCGACCCGGCCGAGGCGTTGCTACCCTATGACGGACGCATCCGGTTTCGTGGCGTGGAGCAGGATGGGGACACGCTGATCCCTCGCGTGAGTGGGGTGCGGGATGCCTACATGGACCGGCTGCGGGCGCAGCAGGAGGGGTTGGCCTCGATCTGCGCCGCCGCGGGGTTCGGATTTGGCGTCCATCGGACGGATCATCCGCCGGAGGCCGCATTGCTGACGCTCTATACCGCCCTGGGTGTGCGGTGATCTTCGCCGAACCCTGGATCCTGGCCGCGCTGGCCGTGCTGCCGGTGCTGTGGTTCCTGCTGCGCGTTACGCCGCCCGCTCCGCGCACCGAGAATTTCCCCGCGATCCGCCTGCTGCTGGGGCTGCATGCGCGGGAGGAAACGCCGGCCCGGACCCCCTGGTGGCTGCTGCTGCTGCGGCTGGTGGCGGCAGGGCTGGTGATCGTGGCTCTGGCGCGTCCGGTGCTGGACGCAGGGGCTTCCATGAGCGGCAGCGGGCCGGTGCTGCTGGTGATCGACAACGGCTGGGCCTCGGCTCCCGATTGGTCCCGGCGCATGGAGGCAGCCGGCGCCGTGTTGGATCGCGCGGGCAGAGCCGGGCGGGATGTCGGGGTACTGGCGACGGCGGCGGATGGCGCGGGGGAGGCTCCGCGTGTTCTGGGCCCGATGGCGGTGCCGGAGGCACGATCCCGGCTGGCCGCCGTGGTGCCCCGAGCCTGGGGTCCGGATCGCCTGGCCGCGGCCGTGGCGCTGGAGGGCTGGGGGCAGGCTGGCACGTCGGTGGTTTATATTGGTGATGGGGTGATGACGGGCTCAGCCGGCGTGGGTGGGGGTGTGGGCGCCGCAGCCCCGTCCCCCTCCGGCATGGCGGGGGGTGTAGGAGCCACCACCCCGCCCCCTTCCGTCATGGCCGGGCTTGACCCGGCCACCCGCTCGACGCCGACGCCGCAACCGGCGGACGGTCGTGGCGGCACGGACGGGGGGCAGGTGGCCGGGTCAAGCCCGGCCATGACGGAGGGGGCTGGGGCGGGACGCTCAGGCACCCCACCGACATCGTCCAATACCCCAGCCTCCCCACCTCTCTCCGGCGCCGTGCCAGGGACCAACCCCTTCCCCCGCTTCGCCGCCGCCCTCTCCAAGGCCGGCGCCGTCACCCAGGTCTGCTGCGCCGCCACCCCACCCCGCGTCCTCCTGACCCCAGAAAGCGAGGCCGACCGCCTGATCGCCCGCGTCGCCCAGCCGCCGCAGCCGATGGACACCGAAACCCACGTCCTCGCGCAGAGTGGCGACGGCCGCACCCTGGCCCGCGCGCCCGTGACCTTCCCGGCCGGCACGGGGGAAGCCTCAACGCCGATTCCGCTGCCGCCGGAACTCCGCAACCGCCTCAGCCGGCTGGTGCTGGAAGGACCTGCCTCGGCCGGGGCGGTCGCGCTGCTGGATGAACGCTGGCGCCGCCGGCCCGTCGGGCTGGTGGCGGGGGAGCAGACGGCCACCGACTCCCCTTTCACCGGCGCGCTGTATTATCTCCGGCGCGCCCTGGGACCCTTCGCGGAACTCAGGGATGGGGACGTGGCGACGCTGCTGCAACGCGATATCTCCGTCCTTGTCCTGGCCGATCGCCCTTTGCCGCCCGGCGTCGACCGCGACGCCCTGGCCGCCTGGGTCGAGAAAGGCGGCCTGCTGATCCGCTTCGCCGGCCCCCGATCGGCCGAGGCCCAGGGTCCCGCCGCCGATACCCTGCTGCCGGTCCCACTGCTGGGCGGCGACCGCCAGTTGGGCGGCGCGCTGTCCTGGAGCGAGCCGGCCGGCCTCGCACCCTTCCCACCGGACTCCCCCTTCGCCGGCCTGGCCGTGCCGGAGGACGTCAAGATCACCCGCCAGGTGCTCGCCGAACCCAGCGCGGGCCTGGGCAGCCGGACCTGGGCGGGGCTGGCTGACGGCACGCCCCTTGTCACGCAGGCGGCGCGCGGCGCCGGGCGGGTCGTGCTGTTCCACGTCACGGCCAATGCGGACTGGTCCAACCTGCCGCTGTCAGGCCTCTTCGTCGACATGTTGCGCCGCCTGGTCGCGCTGTCCGCCGGCATCGCCACGACACCCGAGGCGACGGTGTTGGCGCCAGCCGAGGTGCTGGACGGCTTCGGCGTCCTGTCCCCGCCCCAGGCCGCAGCGACCGGCCTCGCGGGTAACGCCTTCGCCCGGATGCCCGTGTCCCCCCGCCATCCGCCCGGCCTCTACGGGCCCGAGAACGGCCGTCGCGCCCTGAATGTCGGTTCGGCGCTGACCCGGCTGGACGCCGCTCCCCCGATCCCGGGCGCCACGATCGAGCCTCTGGCCGACCGACCGGCGGAGCGGGAGATCGGGCCCTGGCTGATGGCGGCCGCGATTCTGTTGCTGGCGGTGGACATGCTGATAGCCCTGGCCCTGCGCGGCCTGCTGCGGACCCGAGCCGTGGCGGCCGCCCTGATGCTGCTGATCCTGCCCCTCGGCGTCCAGGCGCAGGAGCCCGTGCCACCCGCCGCGGTCTCCACCCGGCTGGGGCATATCCTGACCGGCGATCCCCGCATCGACGAAACCGCGCGGGCCGGGCTCGTCGGGCTGTCGGAATACGTCAACCGCCGGACCTCGGCCGCGCTGTCACAACCCGATGGGGTGGAACCCGGCCGATCGGACCTGAGCTTCTACCCGCTGTTGTACTGGCCGATCACCGCGGACATCCAGCCGCTGAGCACCGAACAGGCCGCCGCGCTGAATGGGTTCATGGCCAAGGGCGGGATCATCCTGATCGACACGCGGGACTCTGGGTCCGGCGCCGGCTTCGCGCCGGGCACGGACAACGCGCTGCGGCGGGTGGCCCAGGGCCTGACCATCCCGGCCCTCGCGCCGGTGACCATGGACCATGTGCTGTCCCGCTCGTTCTATCTGCTCTCCGACTTCCCCGGCCGTTTCACCGGCGACGCGGTCTGGGCACAGAGGGACCAGGACCGGGCGAATGACAGTGTCTCACCCGTCATCATCGGCGGGCATGACTGGGCCTCGGCCTGGGCGGTGGACGCGGCCGGGCGGCACCCCCATGCGGTGATCCCGGGCGGGCAGCGGCAGCGGGTGCTGGCCTACCGGTTCGGGGTGAACGTCGTGATGTACGCGCTGACCGGAAACTACAAGGGCGACCAGGTGCATGTACCGGCCATCCTGCAACGGCTGGGGCAATAGCCTGTTGAAAGACTGAATCAAGATTGACCCCAGGCCGACGTGCGGCGAGCGTGCCGGCAGGAGGGCCAACCCATGATCACACCCGCCTTTATCCGGACGATGGCGTTCTACAACGCCGAGATGAACCGCCGCTTTTACGCCGCCGCCGCCACCCTCACCGATGAACAGCGCCGCGCCGACCGCGGGTTGTTCTGGGGCTCCCTGCACGGGACGCTGAACCATCTGATGTGGGGCGACCGGCAATGGATGTCCCGCCTTGATGGCTGGCCGGCCAACACCATCCCCAACCCGCAAAGCCCGACACTGATCCATGATTTCGACGAACTCCGCGCCGAACGGGTTCGTGCCGACGCGGCGATCGAGGCGTTCGCGGCCCGCCTGGACGATGCCTGGCTGGACACCGACCTGACCTGGTACAGCGGCGCGGCGAAGAAGACCATGAGCATGAACAAGGCCCTGCTCATGACCCATTTCTTCAACCACCAGACCCATCACCGCGGCCAGGTCCATGCGGCCTTGACCATGTGCGGCGCGGACCCCGGGGACACCGACCTGTTCCTGGTCGTGCCGGCACCGTAGCGGCCCGTCAGCACACCCGGTCGAGGGCGGTGACGTTGAAGCCGTGGCCGGCCCGCCGCCAGCACGCGCCCTCCACGGCCGCCCGCATCACCGGAATGGCGGCGCGGGACGCATCGTCCTGCGCCAGAGCCGCGATCACGACCCTGTGCTCATCGGCGATCCGCGCCCGCAGGTCGTCCGGGTCGTCGGTCGCGCGGACGACCAGCAGGCGCAGGGCAGGGGGGGCCTCGATCCCGAAGGCGCCGGGGATGCCCACGCCGTCATTGCCGAACGGCACGAGGACAACGCCGTCCCTGGCCCAAATAGCGGCGGCACGGGCGGTTTCCCGGGCAGGCTGGCGAGTCTCTCGGCCCAGCATCAGCCCGGTCAGGGACCCGGCCTGGATCAGAAGCAGCGTCGCCAGCGCCCAGGGCGCGAACCGATCCAGCGCACCGGCGAGCAGGATCGCGACGAAGGGAACCGAGAAGGACAGGTACCGCAACTCGATCGGCGTGTTGTCGAACACCAGGCCCAGCGCCAGCAGGCCCAAAGGCGGCGCCATGGCGGCTCCCAACAGCGCCGGATGGCGGCGAACCATCGGCAGCATGACCACCGCCAGACCCACCGCCAGGATCGCCAGCACCACGGCCACCATCGCTCCCCATGGCGGTGGGACATACAAGGGCAGGCCGCCCAAGACGTTGGCGACCATGTAGCGCAGCAGCCGAGGCAGGCTCCCCAGCAGATCGAAGGGGGGAAACTGATCCGACCGCGACCCGCGCTGGGCGAGGAAGAACCAGAGATCGAGGGCAAGGAAGGGCGCCATCCCAATCCCCACCCGCGTCAGCACTGCCATCGGCCGGGGAAGTGCCGCCGTCCGCCCGACCAGGTAGCCGGCCGCCGCGAACACCGCGAGGTAGTTGGCACAGCAGGCCGCCCCCAGGGCCAGACCCGCGGCCAGGGGTCTCGGCCGGCCCAGCAATACCGCACCGGCCAGCGTCAGCAGGATCGCCAGGGCAAAGCCGCGCGCGATGCCGCCCGTATAGACGAATCCGTAGCACCCCAGCGTCAGTGCCATCGCCGGCAAGGGACGCACGCCATGCCGGCACGCCAGCAGCCCGACCATCAGCAGCGACCCCAGCGCGCAGACCACCGACAGACTCCGGGCGGCCAGCAGATCGCCCCCCGCGAGCATCCGCCAGGCCGCGACCAGCCAGAAATATAGCGGCGGATGCACGTCCGTCGTCCGCAGAGCATGCGCCAGCCCGACCGGATCGAACGCCGGAGTCTGCAAGGCGGCGACCGCCGAGGCGGGGAAGATCGCATTCCCCCAATCCGGCCGGACCACCTGGCCGGTCAGGAACAGCGTGTATTGCTCATCATATTCCGCCCCACGCAGCACCGCCGCGCCCACCAGGACGGGCACCGCGATCGGCAGCAGCGACAGAAAGGCACGGAAAGTCGTTGCGGCATTAACCAAGGATTCAGACCACCGGTTGCATGATCCCGATCCTACCGACCAATGCTTAACGGAAAGCGAATGCCCCGGCCCGAATCGAGACGCTCTCTCCGCCTGCTGCTGGCAGCGGTCCTGCTGGTTCTGTCCGGCGTACCGACGCCCCTCGCCCGTCCGCCCGATGAGCGGATGGCCCTGCTGCGCCGGGGTGTGAACATCACCGCCTGGTTCCGCTACCCCGGCAGCCTCGCCCCGCCGGCCCTGCGCGGCTACCTCGGCGCCAGCGCGATCACCGGGCTGCGGGAGGCGGGCTTCACCTTCGTCCGCCTGCCCGTCGACCCAGCGCTGCTGGCGCATCCCGCGGTGCCCCGGGCGCTGACCGAGGCTATCCGCCGCCTGCGCGATGCCGGCCTGGGCGTTGTCGTGTCACTGCATCCCGCTACCTGGCATCTCGAACACAGCCAGACCGACCGTGCGGCCCTGCATGACGCGTGGCGCCGGCTGGGGCCTTTGCTCGCGGGCCTGGGCGCCGACCGGGTCTTCGCCGAGGTACTGAACGAGCCCGTCTTTCCCGCCGATCCCGCCGCCTGGCACGTCCTGCAGCGCGCCGTGCTGGCAACCATCCGCGCCAGTCTGCCCCGCCATACCGTGGTCCTGACCGGACATGACTGGAGCAGCATCGCCGGCCTGGAAGCCCTGACGCCCGAGCCCGACCGGAACGCCGTCTATACGTTCCATCTCTACGAACCGGTCGACCTGACATCCCTGGCCGCCTGGAAGCCGGGCCTGGATCGGGCGGCCCTGTCCCGGCTGCCGTTTCCGGTGCGGGATCGGGCCTCCTGTGAAAAAATCGCCGCCACCACGGATGCCGAGACGGCCGGTATGATCCGTTACTACTGCGCTGTCGGCTGGAACGAGTCCCATATCGCCCGCCGCATCAGCGCCGCCGCGGCCTGGGGCAGACGGCATGACGTCCCCGTCCTGCCCGGCGAATTCGGCGCGACAGAGGCGCTGAACCCCGACGCCCGCGCAAACTGGCTGCGCGCGGTGCGGACGGCATGTGAGGTCGAGGGGATCGGCTGGGCGCTTTGGGGCTATGACGACGTCATGGGATTTGGCCAGCCGCGCCCGCCCGGACCGTCTCCGGTATTGAATGCAACGGTTCTGCGCGCGCTGGGGATGGGGGCGAGGCGGAACTGAAACTGCCCAGAAAAGAAAACCCCCGGCCTTGGCCGGGGGTAAGTATACAGGGAGGCTTCACGTCTGGGAGACGCAGGGATCCTAGGACCCCTTTCCAGCCGGTAAGGGCTGGAACTCTGGCGGCGCACCGCCGTATTCGATGGCCGGAACATAAGCGTTCGATGCCGCCATGCGCTAACGCCAATATCCGGCAGCCGCCATGCCAATCATGCATGACAATAGGCAAAGGAGGGGACGAAATGCCCAATCTGGCCCTTGGATTCATGCCGGGAGCCTCATTCACGCCAGGATAACCCCCGCTTTCAGAATGAATTCACGATAGGTTTGGTCCGCGACACGCGCGGTAACCCGGCCCCTGACGTTGCGGCAATGAACCGGCGTGTCGCACTATGAAATTGGCTGCAAGATGAATGACCGCTCCTCGGGCCCCACGACAAACCGCGCCGCCCCGCCCTCCAGCATGCCCCTCACATTCCCCACCGCTCGGCGGAGTCCGATCTCGGTCGCATTCGGTGACGAAGCGGAATTATGGGGAGAGCCGATGACGTTCGACAGCTCCATGAACGGGTGGTCCATGCGGAAAAGGCCGTGCCGCACAGGCTCGATCCACCAGGCATCGATGCAGGCGGTGAAAGCGGGGTTGGCCTTCAGGTGCGCGAACAGGGCGGCTTCGTCCACCACCTCTCCACGCGCGAGGTTCACCAGAACCGCATCCGGTTTCATCAGACCCAATTCCCGCGCGCCGATCATACCCTGGGTTGTCGTACTCAGTGGGACCGAAACGATCAGCACGTCCACGGCGGCCAGCATCTGGTCCAGATCGGCTGTCTTGCCGATCCAGTCGACGGGTTCATCGGCGACGCCGCGGCGGTTCACCGCATGCACCTTCATCCCCACCGCCCGCAGCAGGCGCGCGGTCGCGGTGCCGATACCGCCGAGACCGAGGATGCCGCAGACCATGCCGGCGAGTTGCCGGTTCCGGCCCCGTTGGTTGAACTCTCCCCGTGCGAGGGCCGCGTGTTCGATGAACAGCCTCTTCACCGCGGCGAGCGTCATCGCCAGCGCATGTTCCGCCATCGACTCGGCATAGGCCCCGCCATTGGCCGCGACCGGCACATGCGCGGGAAGATCGCCAAGCGGAATATAGTCGACGCCCGCTGTCACGAACTGGATCAGCTTCACATCCCCCAGCAGGGTGGTTTCACCCGGTCGCAAATCCTTCCCGGTATGGCGGGCGAGGAGGGCGGTGGCGGATTGCAACGCGGCCGAGCGGGCGGGGTCATCAAGGTCGGACAGATAGACCAGTGTGGCGGACGCGCCGACCGCATCGGCGATGGTGGCCCGATCGCGCGCATTGGCGGCGAACGTCACGACGATCGTCGGGATGGTTGTCATGGTCAGAACCACGACCGCTTGTCGACCAGGTTCCGCAGTTCCTTCCCCGCGGCGAAGGACCGGCAGTTGTCAGCCATGATCTGGAACCGCCGGTCATCCAGGTACGGGCCGTATCCGGCCATATGCGGAGTCATCAGCACGTTCGGCGTCAGCCACAGCGGATGATCGGCGGGCAAAGGCTCCTGCTCATACACATCCAGCGCCGCACCGGCGATTTCTCCCGCGTTCAGCGCGGCGACCAGGTCGTCGAGCCTGGTGGTCATCCCGCGCCCGATATTGATGAAGAAGGCGGACTTCTTCATGCGCTGGAAGCGGGCGCGGTTGAAGAAGCCCTCGGTTGCCGGGGTGTGCGGGACGGTCAGGATGACGAAGTCGGCGCGCGGCAGCAGGTCGTCGATCGCCTCCGGCCGGTGCAGTTCGGCAACGCCGGGCGGGGCGGAGGTCCTGCGCGCGTCCGTCGCCAGCACGGTGACGCCCAAGGCCGAGAGCAGGCGCGCTGTCTCGGCCCCGATGCCGCCCACGCCGACGACCAGGGCCGTGGCTTCGAGCAGGTGCACGACGCCCTGGTTGTCGGCGGGCTTCTTCCACTCCTGCCGCAACTGCTGCGGCAGGTAGACATGCAGGCCGCGCGCGAAGGCAAGGACAAAGGACAGGATATGCGCGCTGATATGGTCGTTGAAGATTTCCCGGAAGTTGGTCACTGCCAGGGGATGCGCGATCAGCTCGGGGTAGTAGTAACCGGCGGCGGGCGCGGCCTGCGGGGCTTGCAGCCAGCGGATGTCGCGGGCGCGAGCCAGCAGGTCGGCGGTCAGCCAGCCGAACGCGGCCTCCGCGTCGACGATTTCCCGCTGGGCGGTTTCCGCGTCCTCGGCCACCACGACGCGGACTTCCGGCACCTGTTCAGCGAGCGTGCGCGCCCAGGCCCGCGTCGTGTCGCTCTGCGGCGGCAGCATGACGAATTTGAATGAGTTGGTGCCGGACATGATTGTTTGCTCCCCTGATCGACCCGGCCACCTTAGCCGATCAGGGGGGTCTTGCCATCGTGGGCGGCGTTACCGCCCCTTGAACACCGGCTTGCGCTTCTCGACGAAGGCGCGCGCGGCCTCGGCATGGTCCTCGGTCATCCGCGTGCGCATCAGGCCCAGGGCTTCCGAGTCCAGCGTGTCGCTGAGCACGCCCTTCTCGGCGGTGTTCAGGTTCCGCTTGATGTAGCGATGGGCGAGGCGCGGCCCCTCGGCGAACCGATGGGCGAGCGCCATGGTCTCGGCCACCAGCTCCGCATCGGGCACGACACGGCTGGCGAGGCCCAGTTCCTTCATCCGCGGCGCGTCCAGCATGTCGGAGAGCAGATAAAGCTCCCGCGCCATGGCCGGGCCGACGAGCTGGGTCAGGAAATAGGTGCCGCCGTAGTCGCCCGACAGCCCGACCTTGACGAAGGCGGTCGTCAGCCGGCCGGACTCGCCCACGACGCGCAGGTCGCAGGCCAGGGCGAGCGACATGCCCGCGCCGGCGGCGACGCCATTGACCATGGCGATCGTCGGCTTCGGCATGTCGTGCAGAAGCTGGGACGCGATCATCGTGCGGCGCAACTGGTCGGCGCGCTGCTCGGGCGATCCCGTCCCGCCACCGGCCGCTGCCTGCGCCTGTACCCGCACATCGCCGCCCGAGCAGAACGCCTTGCCGGCGCCCGTCAGGACGACGCAGCCGATGTCCGGGTCCTCGGCGTGGACGGACAAGATCGCGCCCAGGTCCGACAGCATCTCCCGCGTCAGGGCATTGAAACGGTCGGGACGGTTGAGGGTGATGACGGCGACGCCGTTTTCCACCCGGTTCAGGATTTCCTCGGACATGTTCAATGGTCCCCCTTTCCTTCGCCTTCCTTCTTGCCGCCGCGATGGCTGAAGGCGGTTTCCGCGCTGGTCATGACTTCGAGCAGGCAGGTCTTGCCGTCCTCGGTCGCGCGACGGGCGCGCAGGATGGCGTTGGCGACGTCGTTCGGATCGGACACACGCTCCGACCAGGCGCCCAAAGACTGCGCGAGGTCGGCGAAGTTGCCGCCCAGGTCGCGCGCCTTATGGACGTCGTGGGACAGTTTCATGTGCGGGATTTCAATCGCCATCGTGTTGTTGTTCAGCACGATCGTCAGCGACGGAATGCCCGCCCGCACCCCGGTTTCGAGATCGAGGCCGGTCATTCCAAAGGCCGCGTCGCCCATGAAATTGACGCAGAACTTGTCGGGCGCGGCGACCTTGGCACCCATCGCCAGGCCGAGGCCGGTGCCCAACTGGTGCGACTTGCCCCAACCCAGGTACCCGCGCGGCGTGGTCGCCCGATAGAATGGGAGCAACTGGTCGCGCGGGCTGCCGGAATCATGCGTCACGATCGCGCCCGCGGGATCGACGACGCGGATGAACTCCGACATCACGCGATAGGGGGTGATCGGGGATTCCTTCGACGTCAGCTTGGCTTCCCAGCGCTTCATCCAGGCGGCGCGTTCGGCGGCGATCTC
>CANJSR010000150.1 GCA_947476855.1 Acetobacteraceae bacterium | reverse complement strand
GGCCCGACCTGACGCTGGATGACAGCGCCCGGGCCGGGCTGCGCGCCTATTCCTGGCCCGGCAATGTGCGCGAACTGCGCAACGTGATGGAACAGGCCGCCCTGCTGACGGTGGGGGAACGGATCATGGCCGCCGACCTGAACCTGCGCGAACCCGCGCCCTTGTCGCATCCCGACGCCAGGCCGAACGTGCCGACCCTGGGCAACGCCGAACGCGATCTGATCGTGCAGGCGCTGAAAAGCGCCAACGGGAACGTGACCGTGGCCGCCACGGCCCTGGGGATCAGCCGCGACACGCTGCGCTACCGGATGGACCGGCACAGCCTGCGCCGGGGCGATTTCGTCTGAGACGATCCGCTCCGTTCTGCCGCGATCGGAGGTCTCGCGCCCCACCCGCCCCGCCGGGCGGGACAGCGAGAATTGACCCGGGGCGGTCCGGGTGGAAACATCGCGCCCGGAAACGTTGAATCGCGAATTGGCCATGGATCACCCCCTCCCGACCCAGACCGCCACCGGCTGGCAACCCGAACTCGACGAACTCGCCGAACGCAAGCGCATCGCCCAGGAGATGGGCGGGGCCGAACGCATCGCCCGCCAGCACGCCGGCGGGCGCCTGACGGTGCGCGAAAGGGTGAATGCCCTGCTCGACCCCGGATCGTTCAATGAGGTCGGCTCGATCGCCGGCAAGGCGACCTATGACGCGTCGCAGCGCGTGATGACCGACTTCATGCCGGCGAACGGCGTGTTCGGGCGCGGCGCGATCGACGGGCGGCCGGTCGTGATCTTCGGTGACGACTTCACCGTGCGCGGCGGATCGGCGGATGCCTCCATTAAGGGCAAGTACCAGATGCCGGAGAAGATGGCGGGCGAATTCCGGCTGCCGCTGATCCGCATGATTGAGGGCTCGGGCGGCGGCGGTTCGGTCAAGACGATCGAGACCACAGGCCATGCCAACCTGCCGGGCGGGATCGGGCAAAGCTCGGGCCTGTGGCTCTGCGCGCAGAACATGGGGCGGGTGCCGGTCGTGGCGCTGGGGTTGGGCTCCGTCGCCGGCCTGGGCGCCGCGCGCCTGGCAGCCAGCCATTACTCGATCATGGTAAAGGAGAAATCCGCGGTCTTCGTAGCCGGCCCCCCGGTGGTGGAACGGCTGGGCGAAAAGCGCACCAAGACCGAACTGGGCGGGCATGAGGTGCAGGTCCGCGCCGGCACCGTGGACGACGCGGTGGCGAGCGAGGAGGAAGCCTTCGACCGCACCCGCAAATTCCTGTCCTATCTGCCGCCCAGCGTCTGGGAACTGCCGCCGCGCGGTCCACAGACTGACGACGTGAACCGGCGCGACGAATTCCTGATCTCGGCCGTACCGAAGGATCGGCGCAAGGCCTACTCGATGCGGAAGATCATCGAGTCCGTGGTCGACAAGGGCAGCTTCTTCGAGATGTCCAAGGGCTTCGGTCGCGCCATCATCACCGGGTTCGCTCGGCTGGATGGCTGGCCGGTGGCGATCCTGGCGGGCGATCCGCTGTATGGCGGTGGCGCCTGGGGTGCGGCGGCGTCGCGCAAGATCACGCGGTTCGTCGATCTGTCAACGACCTTCCATCTGCCGATCCTGCATCTGGTCGACTGCTTCGGCTTCGCCGTGGGGCTGGAGGCGGAATCGACCGGCACGATGCGCCACGCGGTGGCCGCCGTCAGCGCGGTGCACCAGTCGACGGTGCCGTGGTGCGCGGTGATCATCCGCAACTCCTTCGGCGTGGGCGGCGGGGCGCATGTGCCGCATACCCAGACGCCGATCCGCTACGCCTGGCCGTCGGGCAACTGGGGATCGCTGCCTTTGGAAGGGGGCGTGGAAGCCGCCTACCGCGCCGAGATCCAGGCCGCGCCGGACCCGGCCGCCAAGCTGAAGGAAATCGAGGAGCGGCTGGAACGGCTGCGTTCTCCGTTCCGATCGGCCGAGGCGTTCCTGATCGAGGAGATCATCGATCCGCGTGACACGCGGCCGCTGATCTGCGAATGGGCCAACATGGCCGCGCCGCTGCGGACGCCTGGACAGACGATGTTCACGATGCGGCCTTGAAACCGGTGACCGGCCGTCAAGAGCAGGCGCCCCCGACCCACCCCGTCATGGACCAGTGCCACCCCGTCACGGTCCCAGCCTACCCTGTCATGGCCCGCGCAGGCGGGCCATCCACGACTTCAAGCTGATCGTGCCGGCATAGTCGTGGATGGCGGGCCTGCGCCCGCCACGACGATGGAAGCACCGACCCTGCCCTCCCTCCTGTCTGGATCACCGCGATGCCTCTTTCCGCCTTTCGCATCCTGCAAATCGGTTCCGGTGTCGGACTGGATTACTGCGGCAAGCTGTTCGCCGATTTCGGCGCCGACGTGGTCAAGCTGGAACCGGTGGGTGGCGATCCGCATCGGATGACCCTGCTGCCGATTGTCGAGGGCGGGGAAAGCGGCGTCTTCGCCTGGCTGAACACCAACAAGCGCTCCGTCACCGAAACGCCCGAGGCCCTGGCCGCCCTGCTGCCCGGCGCCGACGTGCTGCTGGATGGGCGCCCGCCGGCCGAGATGACGGATCACGACGCGCTGCGGGCGGCGCATCCGGGGTTGGCGATCACGTCGGTGTCCTGGTTCGGAGAGAACGGGCCGTATCGCGACTATGCCGCGACCGATTCCATCGCCCGCGCGCTGGCGGGGTTGGTCGCGTTGACGGGCCGAGCGGACGGGCCGCCGACATTGGCGACGGACAACCAGTCGACGATCGTCTCGGGGCTGGCGGCCTTCATCGCGACGGCGGCCGGGCTGTGGGGACGCAAGGCAGGGACACGCAAGTTCTCGGTCGGTGTGCATGACACGGCGGTGAATGTCGCGGAATATGAGGCTGCGGTCGGCTGGGATGCCGGTGGATCGCGCAAGCGGCCCGGGGTTAATCGTTTCGGGCGGAACTATCCCGTTGGCATCTACCCGACGAAGAAGGGCATGATCGGCGTCACCATCGTCACCCCCGGCCAGTGGCGCGGCTTCTGCGCGATGATGGACAAGCCCGAGGTCGCGAAGGAACCCCGGTACTCCCTGCAGACCGACCGGCTGAAACACGCGCTGGAGATCGACGCCCTGTTCGGCCCGATCTGGATGACCCGCACCGCCGAGGAATGGTTCGAGAAGGGCCTGGAATTCAAGCTTCCCATGGCCGTCGTGCCGACCATGGAGGAACTGCTCGAACAGAAGGTGCATCGCGAACGCGGCGCCTTCGTGCCGATCCGCGTCGCCGACACGGGGTTCGAGGCACCGATCATCCCACAGAACCTGACCCTGACGCCGCCGCGCCAGGGCGGGGAAGCCCAGTCCGCCGGAGAGGACCACGCGCAGTGGTCGGCGCCGGCCTCTCCCCGGCCATCCGGTCCCGCGCCCTCTGGTGCGCTGCCGCTGGCCGGGCTGCGGCTGGTCGACCTGACCATGGGCTGGGCCGGGCCGACCGCGGCGCGCCACCTGGCGGACCTCGGCGCCGAAGTCATCAAGGTCGAGGCCTGCCAGTATCCCGACTGGTGGCGCGGCACCGACCTGCGCCAGCAGTTCATCGCCGAACAGCGCTATGAGAAGGTGCCCTGGTTCCAGTTGATGAACCGGAACAAGAAGGACGTGACGCTCGACCTGGTGCATCCGGAAGGGGCGGCGCTGCTGAAGAAGCTCGTGTCCACCGCGCATGCCGTCATCGAGAACTATTCCGCCGGTGTGCTGACCAAGCTGAACCTCGACTACAGCGTGATGAAAGATGTCCGGCCGGGGCTGGTGATGCTGTCGATGCCGGCGTTCGGGATGAACAACGCCTGGAGCGACTGTCGGGCGTACGGCTCGACGCTGGAGCATGCCTCCGGGCTGCCGATCGTGACGGGATTCCCGAGCGATCCGCCGACGATGAACCAGACTGCCTATGGCGATCCGGTCGGCGGGTTCAACGCCGCCGCCGCGCTGATGGTCGCCTTGTTGCATCAGCAACGGACCGGCGAGGGTCAGAACATCAACCTGTCCCAGGTCGAGTGCATGCTGCCCTTCGTTGCCGCCCCGCTGATAGAGCAATCGGCGCTGGGCCGGGTGTCTCCGCGTATGGGCAACCGTCATCCGCTGCATGTGCCGCACGGGGCGTTCCGCTGCGCGGGCGATGATCACTGGCTGGTGATCGCGATCCGGTCCGACGACGAATGGAAGACGCTGTGTGAGGTGATGCGGCGCAAGGATCTGGCCGACCTGAACGCCGCCGAACGCCGCCGGCGAGAGGATGAGCTCGAGGCGGTGATCACCGGCTGGACGTGTTCGAAGGTCGATGACGACGCGATGCGGCTTTTGCAGAGGCTTGGGGTGCCGTGCGGTGTCGTGCGGGTGCCCTTCGACCTGGACCACGACCCGCATCTGGTGGCGCGCGGCTTCTGGCACCGGCTGGAGCGGCCCTTCATCGGGATGCATTACCAGGGCTCTCCGGCGTTCCGGGAAGGTCCCCTGCCCTATCCGGTGCGGCACATGGCGCCGACGCTGGGGCAGCATAACCGGGAAATCCTGTGCGGAATGCTGGGGGTGCCGGAGGCGGATCTGGAACGTTTGGCGCAGGAGGGGATCATCGGCACGGTGCCCAATCCGCGGCGGGCGCAGGGGGATTCCTGAGGCGCGTCATCACGGTTGTTTGGAATCCGTCATGGTGGCCGAAGGGCCACCACCCACGACTTTGGTGGTAAAGTCGTGGGTCCCGGCCCTTCGGCCGGGATGACGGGATGTATTATCCAATATTCGTCATGGTGGCCGGAGGGCCACCAGCCACGACTTTGACGGAAAAGTCGTCGGTTCCGGCCCTTCGGCCGGGATGACGGGGTTGTGAGGCCGCCGTCCCGGTTCGGCTCACCGGAACGGGCGGTCCTTCCACCAGGGGAAGAACGCCGGCATGTCCGAACTGACCTTCATCGGGAAGTTGGGCTTCCGCTTCTCCATGAACGAAAACACGCCTTCCTTGGCATCCTCCGACAGCCGACGGGCGTAGATACCCTTCGAGTCCAGCCTATGCGCCTCCATCGGATGATCCGCGCCCAGCATCTTCCACATTAGTTGGCGGTTGAGCGCGACGGAGACGGGGGAGGTGTTCTCCGCGATCTCCCGCGCCAGGGCATAGGCGGCGGGCAGCAATTCGTCCGGCTTGTGGATTGACCGCACGAGGCCGCCGCGCAGGGCCTCCTCGGCCGGGAATACGCGGCCGGTCATGACCCATTCCATCGCCTGCTGCGGCCCGACCAGACGCGGCAGGAACCAGCTCGACGCCGCCTCCATCACGATCGCTCGGCGGGTGAAGACGAAGCCGTAGCGGGCGGCTTCGGACGCCAGCCGCATGTCCATGGCCAACTGCATCGTCACGCCGAAGCCGACCGCGGCACCGTTGCAGGCGGCGATCGTGGGCTTGAGGCAATCGAACAGCCGCAACGTCACCAACCCGCCGCCGTCGCGGTGGCCGTCGATGCCGGGGTCCTCGGCTGGGGCGGCGCCGGAGGCCAGGGTCTCCGCCCGTTCCGACAGGTCGGCGCCGGCGCAATAGCCGCGGCCCGCACCGGTGAAGACGATGACGCGGACATCATCGTCGCGATCGGCGCGGTCGAGGGCGTCGAGCAATTCGGAAATCGTGCGGTCGGTAACGGCGTTCAGACGCTCCGGACGGTTGAGCGTGATGGTCAGGATGTTGTCCGTGACCCGGTAGAGGATGTGTTCGTACTGCATCGGCCGTTCCTATGTCCGCCAGACGGTCTGCATCGCCCGGGTGATCCGATCAACGTCGGATTCGTTGTTGTAGCCATGGAAGCTGAACCGGATGCGGCCATGCCCGTTCCAGGCAAGGACTCCGTGTTCCGCCAACGCATCGACCATGCCCTGCGCGCGCGGGGAGGCGACGCAGACACTCGCGCCATGACGCGCCGTATCGCGCGGTGTCATGACCGGGATCTGCAAGGCGGCGAACCGGTCCATCAGGCCGGTGGTCAAGCCCTGCACATGCGCGGTCACGGCGTTCATGTCGAAGGCGGAGAGATAGTCCAGGGCCTCGGCCAGTACATAGATCGGCCCATGCGCGGGGTTGCTGCGGGTGAAGCGCATCGCGTCGGCCCGCAGGGCGGGCGGCGGATCGTAGCCCCGGGTGCCCGGGGCCATCGAATACCACCCGGCGCTGGCGGGTGCCCAACCAGGCTGGCGCGCGCGATTCCAGAACGCGGCAGCCACGCCGGTGATACCCAACAGCCATTTGTAGCAGGCGGAGAAAGCGAAGTCGGCGACCGAGGCCTGGATCGGCAGGTACCCGGCGGCCTGGGTGTAGTCGACGACCAACAGGGCACCGACCGAGTCCGCCAGCGCGCGCAGGCGGTCCAGGTCGTGGCGCTCTCCCGTCAGATAGGACACGCAACTGACCCCGATCAGTCGCGTGCGGTCATTGACCAAAGGCGCGTAACGATCCGGGTCGGCACCGGTCGCCATCCGCAACGCCACGCCCCGCTGGGCGATGGGGCCGACGACGGACGGGTATTCGTTCTCATCGATGACGATGTTGTCGCCGTCGCGCCAGTCGATGCTCTCGGCGACGATCGAGACGCCCTCGGCCACGTTGGACACCAGCCCGATATCGCCGAGGTCGACATGGAACAGCCGAGCAAGGCCGGCGCGGGCACGTTCGACCTGCGCTTCCTGGGCGGCGCGACCGGCCATGCCGGCGCTCTTGTCCAGCAGATAGCGGGTCAGGGCGGCTTCGTGCCGGCGCAGGACGGCGGTTTCGCCACCCGCGCAGACATGGGCGATGGTCGGCGAAAGGTGGAAATCCGCCTGATTGAACAACGATCCGCGATCAGTCATCCTTGGGAATGAGCGTGCCGGTGGACGTGCCGCCGTCGATCGAGATCGCCTGTCCGTTCACGTAACTGCCGGCCTTGGAGGCGAGGAACACCGCGCAGCCCGCGATCTCATCCGGTTCGCCGATGCGCTGCATCGGGTTGTCGCGGGTGGTCTTGCGGTAGCGGATCGGGTCCTCCCACAGCGCGCGGGCGAAGTCGGTGCGCACGAGGCCGGGCGCGATGCCGTTGCCGCGGACGTTTTTCGGGCCCCACTCCACCGCGATATTGCGCGCGAGTGCCAGGTCGGCCGCCTTCGAGACGCCATAGAGGCCGAGCGTGGCGGAACCCCGGAGACCGCCGATCGAGGAGATGATGGTGAAGGACCCGCCGCCACGTTCGGCCATCAGCGGGCAGGTCATGTTCGCCAGCCAGAAGTTGGAGCGGACGTTGGTGCCCATGATCCGCTCGAACACCTCATCCGAGGCGCCGGACATCGGGCCGAGATAGGGGTTCACGGCGGCGTTGGCGACGACCGCGTCGATGCCGCCGAGCTGAGAGACGGTCTGGTCGACGAGGTTCTTGAGCTGGTCCTTGTTGGCGATGTGGCAGGCGACGGCGATGGCCTTCCAGCCCTTGTCGCGGATGCCCTGCGCCACCGCGTCGCATGCGTCCTGCTTGCGGCTGGACACCACCACCGTCGCCCCGTGCTCCGCCATGCGGGTGGCGATGGCGAGGCCGATGCCCTTGGTGGCCCCGGTCACAATGGCGACCTTGCCGGTCAGATCAAACAGCGTTGGCATGTGCGTTTCCTTGTGCTTGGCGGGATGCTTACTGGTGAGTATGGTACACGCCGAGGAAACGTCAATCAGGTCAGCACGACGATGGAAACCAAGCGTACGACGGTCTACAGCCGCCAGGAACTCACGCGCCTTCTCGACCCGGCATCGATCGCGGTGATCGGCGCATCCACCCGCGCCGGATCGTTCGGAGAGCGCGTGCTGCACAATCTGCGGCACTATAGCGGGCGATTTTATCCGGTGAACGCGCGCTACGAAAAGATCGGCGACCTGAAATGCTATCCCAACGTGCGCGACCTGCCGGAGGCCGTGGACTGCGCCGTGGTGACCGCGGCGCGGGAAGCTGTGGAGGAAATCGTCCTCGACTGCGTCAAGGCCGGCGTGGGCGGCATCATCATCTTCGCCTCGGGTTATTCCGAGACCGGAAAGGAAGACCGGATCGCGCAGCAGCAGCGCCTGGCCGCGATCGCGCGGGAATCGGGCGTGCGGATCGTCGGGCCGAACTGCATTGGCGTGGTGAATGCGCGCCTCGACAGCCGCATCACCTTCATGGACATCACCCCGATCCCGCAGCCGACCGCGCAGGCGATCGGCGTGATCAGCCAGTCCGGCGCCTTGGGCATGGCGCTGGCGCAAGGCGTGGTGCGCGGGCTGTCGGTCAGCCATGTGATGACGTCGGGCAACTCCTGCGACGTCGATATGGCCGACTACATGAACTATTTGGTCGACGACCCGTCCTGCAGCGCGATCGCCTGCGTGTTCGAGGGCAGCTCGACCCCGGAACGCCTGCTGCTGGCGGCCCAGAACGCGTGGAAGGCCGACAAGCCGGTCGTGATCTTCAAGATGGCGTCAGGCGAACAGGGCGCGCAGGCGGCGATGTCGCATACCGGGTCACTGGCGGGCTCGCACGCGTCCTACAAGGCGATGTTCAAGCGCGCCGGCGCGGTGGTGGTCGATGACTACGAGGCGCTGATGGAAACGGCGGCGTTCTTCGCCAAGGCCCCCGCCCCCAAGGCGCGCGGCGTGGCGGTGGTCGCGGCCTCCGGTGGCGCGGCGATCATGTGCGCCGACCGGGCCGAGGAAGTGGGCGTGCCGATGCCGCAGCCGGCCGATGACGTGCGGGAAATCCTGGAGCAGCACATCCCCGAGTTCGGATCGTCGCGGAACCCCTGCGACGTGACGGCGGCGGTGCTGAGCAACCCGGAATCCCTGGGCGCCTGCGCGGGCGCGCTGCTCGGCGATCCGCAGTATGGGATTCTCGTTTCTCCCATGACCTATGGGTCGGAGGCGTCGGCCAAGCGGCCGCTGGTCTATAACGAACTGGCGAAGCAGCACGGGAAGATGTCGGCCGTCGTTTGGCAGACGGAATGGCAGGACGGGCCGGGCGTGGTAGATGCGAACCAGGCGGATCGGGTGGCACTGTTCCGGTCGATGCCGGCGTGTTTCAGCGCGCTGGCGGCGTGGCATTGGCGTGAGGACAAGCGGGCGCGTGGGGCGCAGACGGTTGCGCCGACGCCAGCCGATGTAGTGGCGAAGGCGAAGGCTCTGATCAAGGCGTCGGGCGGGCGGACGCTGACCGAGCGTGAGGCGAAGGACGTCCTGACGCTGTATAATGTCCCCGTCGTGGGCGAGACGCTGGCGCAATCGGCCGATGAGGCTGTCGCGGCCGCGGTGCGGCACGGGTTGCCGGCGGTGCTGAAGGTCGAATCCCCGGACCTGCCGCACAAGACGGAAGCTGGGGTGATCCGCCTGAACCTCAAGACACCCGAGGAGGTGCGCGCGGGGTATGAGGCGGTGATGGCGAACGCGCACAAGGTTTCTCCGCCCCCACATATCAACGGCGTGCTGGTGCAGCCGATGGTGCCTCAGGGTGTGGAGATCGTGATCGGCGCCACCAATGATCCGCTGTTCGGCCCGATGATCGTGGTCGGTCTCGGCGGTGTGCTGGTCGAGGTGTTGAAGGACTCGGCCCTGGCCCCTGCCCCGGTGACGGCGACCGAGGCCATGGACATGCTGAACAGCCTGAAGGGCGTGAAGCTGCTGCAAGGCTTCCGCGGCATGGCGGCGGTGGACATGGACAAGTTGGCGCAGGTGATCAGCGACGTGTCGCGCTTCGCGGCCGATCACCGCGACAGCGTGGCGGAACTCGACGTGAACCCGCTGATCTGCGCGGGGGACCGGATCACGGCGGTGGATGCGCTGATCATTCCGATCGGGGCGTCCGGGGGGCATTGATCGGTCGGACTTTGGGCCTCGCGTTCGGGCATGATGGTCGCCATGAGCGAACAGAATGTCCCGAGCGCCAAGGCCCATCCGATCGACCGGGAACGGGCCGGTGACGATGCCTTTATCACGCGACCGGGGCAGCCGGTCGTTACGACGCCGCCCGTGGCGGCACGGTTCGACGCCGCCTGGTTCGAGGCCGTTCGGATCACGCCGAAGGGACCGCTATTCGACACCGTCGCGTTGGTCAGACGGATGCGGGACGAAGAGTGGCCATAGGCCGTTATATCGACCCGGCCTCCAAACGTCCTTGTTCGTCGCCGCACCTGACCGGGGGAAACCCACAATGAAAATCACCACCCTCCGCGCCCACCCCGTCTCCGTCCCCCTGCCGGCCACCTTCTTTGTCGGCACCTCCTCCTTCAACACAGCCACCGTCGTGGTGGTCGAGGTCGAGACCGACCAGGGCGTCACCGGCCTCGCCACCCTGCATGGCCGCGGCATGAAGACCGTCGTCGCCATGGT
>CANJSR010000149.1 GCA_947476855.1 Acetobacteraceae bacterium | reverse complement strand
TGTCCTGATGGCCCTCGATTTCGAGGGTGACGAACATTCCGACCTTCATGGTGTTTCCTCCTTGCTTGTTGTTACGATGCCGGCGGGATGTCGACGATGAATTCCGGCCCGCCATAACCGGCCTCGACCGGAATGATCAGCTTGCGGCGTACGTCGTCGATCTTTGCCGATTTCGGCTGCACGGTGACCACCATGGAGGACCGCGCGGTCGCCATCGCATCGGCGACGCAGCTCCGCCGGGACAGTTTCTCCAGATTCTTCAGGGTGGCGAAGACGAGCTTGTAGCGGCCGGCCTCGGTTTCGGCCAATGCCTCCGCGGGACGGATCCAGATGGAATCGACCGATTCGTAGCCGTCATGAACGGCGATATGTTCCGGTGGCGCCTCCACCAGATAGAACTGCGTGTCATAGCGCTTGGGCTGGTGCGCGGGCGTGATCCAGTGGGCGTAGTGTTCCAGCATGTCGGTTGCCGGCAGCAGTTCGTGTTCACCCAGCACGACGTCGAAGCCGATCTGGCCGGCGGCGAGCGGGGCGCGGTGTTGCTGTTCGATCTTCAGCAGTTCATCGGCGGTCACCAGCCGATCGTTGCCGCGCGGGCGGGCGAGCAGAACGCCGCATTCCTCGAACGTTTCGCGGATGGCGGCGATGCGGAACGGCATGTCGCGGGTCGGATTGCGCACGAAGGTATCATTCGCCGCGACCGTGTGATCATCCTTGTCGACGCGTCCGCCGGGGAAAACCAACGCGCCGGAGGCGAAGTCGATCTGGTGGTGGCGTACCACCATGAAGACCTCCAGCCCCATTTTTCCGTCTCGAATCAGAAGGATAGTCGCGGCGGGACGAGCGATTGCTTCAGTTGTCATAAGGGTGCCTTGTGAATTGCGTGGGCTGGCCGGAGCTTAGCCCACTCCGCCGCTTCCCATGAAATCCCCTTCGGCTACAGTCGCGCCAACCAAGGGGGGATCGATGCGGACTCAGGTAGGGATCGTGGGCGCCGGCCCGGCGGGGCTGCTGCTGTCGCATCTGTTGGATCGGCACGGGATTGAGTCGATCGTCGTTGAGTCCCGGTCCCGCGAATACGTTGAAAACCGCATCCGCGCCGGCGTGCTGGAACAGCCGGTTGAGCAATTGCTGATGGATGCCGGCGTCGGCGACCGCATGCGGGCCGAGGGAATGGTCCATGAAGGCGTGCTCCTGCGAAACAATGGCCAGGACCACCGTATCGATTTCCGCGCCCTGACCGGCAAGCACGTCATGGTCTACAGCCAGCACAAGGTGGTGCAGGACCTGATCGCAGCGCGCCTGGGGGACGGCGGGCAGATCGTGTTCGAGGCGGCGGATGTCGCGGTGCATGATCTCGAAACAACCGTGCCCCGCATCACGTTCACCCAGGATGGGCAGGCGCGGGAAGTCCGTTGCGATGTCATTGCCGGCTGCGACGGCTTCCATGGCATCTGCCGGGAGGCGATCCCCCTGTCCCGGCGTACCCATTACGAGCGTGACTACCCCTTTGCCTGGCTTGGCATTCTCGCGGAAGCAAAGCCCGCATCGCGGGAGTTGGTCTATGCCAGCCACGATCGCGGCTTTTCCCTGCTGTCGATGCGATCGCCCACCGTCAGCCGCCTGTATCTGCAATGCGCGCTACAGGAGGACCTGGCGAACTGGTCTGATGACCGCATCTGGTCGGAACTGTCCATCCGTCTCGGCCGAGACGGCTTCGCGTTGAATGAGGGTCCGATCATCCAGCGCGGCATCACCGCCATGCGCAGCTTCGTGGTCGAACCGATGCAGTATGGAAGGATGTTCCTGGCTGGCGACGCCGCCCATATCGTGCCGCCAACCGGTGCCAAGGGCCTGAACCTGGCCGCAGCGGATGTAACGGTCCTGACCCGGGCGCTGGCGACGTTCTATCGCACTGGGTCACGGGATGGGTTGGACGCCTACTCCGCGACCTGCCTGCGGCGCGTCTGGCGAGCGCAGCGGTTTTCCTGGTGGCTGACCAGTCTGCTGCACCGGTTCCACGATCACACGCCGTTCGAGCGGCGGGCGCAGATCGCGGAACTCGATGCGCTGTTCAGTTCGAAGGCACAATCAACGGCGTTGGCCGAGGTTTATGTCGGCCTGCCGTTGATCCTGTAGCCTATTCCCGCATCGCGCGGGCCTTCTTGCCGGCCGGACGCGCCCAGCAACGCTCCAGCCATTCCTTCACCGCCGGCCACTGGGACAGGTCCATCGACAGCCCGCGATACAGCGCGCTGGCGACATTCAGGTCGGCGACGGTAAAGCTGTTGCCAGCCAGCCACTGGGTCTTTGCGAGTACGCCGTTCAGCGTGTTCATCGCCGGCACGATCTCGGCCCAGGATGCATCGGCGACGGCCTTGATCCGTTGCGCTTCCGGCAGGGCAGAGGAATGGTTGACGTAATTCACCACCTGCCGATCCAGACGGTCGGTTTCCCACAGCGACCACTGCCACATCAGCGCTTCGCCTTTGGCGTCAGCCGGATACAAGGCGCCGTGCTGCTTGGCGAGATACATGTTGATCGCCATCGATTCCGACAGCACGAAGCCGTCATCGTCGATCACCGGCACGCTGCCATTGGGATTCAGCGCGAGGAATTCCGGCGTGCGGGTTTCCGGAGAGCGCGGGTTGTAGTCCAGATGCTCATACGGAATGTTCAATTCCATCGCCATCCACAGCGTGCGAATGGCACGCGACCGGGCCGACCCGTACATCTTGAGCATGTCTTGTCCTTCTCCTGATATTCGAAATGTGACTACCCGACTTGCCGCATCAGTTCGGCCCAGCGATCGAGGATCGGCAGGACCACGTGTTCCCCCGCGGCGGGCAGGCTGACGACGCTGCGCACGATGCCCATATCGCGATACCGTTTCAATCGGTCGAGGTCGTCGGCCGAGGAAAACAGCGAAACCGGGAACGTCTCCGGATCGCGGCCGGCTTCCTTCAGCATCTCCCGGAACTTGGGAACGTAGTCGAAAACATCGCCGTACTGCGCCGGCCGTCCGGCCAGTGGCATCCATCCATCGCCGTAACGCACCGCGCGCCGAGCGGCATAGGGATAGACGCCACCGATGATGACGGGCGGGTGAGGCTTCTGGACGGGCTTGGGCCAGGTCATCATGGGGTCGAAGTTGACGAACTCCCCATGATATTCCGGCTTCGATTTGGTCCAGATTTCGCGCATCGCCTCGATCCGCTCCCGCACCAGTTTGTGGCGGGTGGCGAAGACGGTGCCGTGGTTTTCCATTTCGTCCTGGTTCCAGCCGTTGCCGACCCCGAACAGAAACCGACCCGCGGACACCTGGTCGATCGAGGCTACCAGCTTCGCCAGTTGGATCGGGTCACGCTGGTTCACCAGGCAGACACCCGTGCCGATCTTGAGCGTCGTGGTCGCGCAGGCGGCCGCGGTGAGCGTCACGAACGGGTCCATCACATCATAATACTGCTTGGGCAGGTCACCGCCGCCACCCCACGGCGACTTACGCGACAATGGGATATGCGAATGTTCCGCCGCCCACACGGACTCAAACCCTCTCTCCTCCAGCGCTCGGCCCAGCGCGGCAGGCGTGATGGAACTGTCGGTAAAGAAGATCGAAGCGCCGAAATGCATGGTACCCTCCCGCATGTCTCTTTGCCCCAGTTTAGCCCAGCAGGATCGCTTCGACCACTACCGCGGACTGCCGCACAATTTAACGTTTTCTTTACGATTGGTCGGTATCCTGCCGGCATGGTTCGTGCCGGAGTTTGTCATGCCCGATGGTCTCGTCTCCCCAGCCCTGCGGATTCCGCAGATCTTCTTTGGCCTGAGCCAGACAGCAGGGCTGGTGAAGACACTGAATTCCCTGATCAGCCAGATCGGTGACGTCGCCGATCCGCGCTCGCAATGGTTCATGGCGGACAATCTGATCACCTATGGCCACACGGCCGGATTCCGGGAGGATTCCCGCTTCATTTTGGCCGTCCAGGGCGCCCAACCAAAGCCGATGGAGCTCGCGATTGCCTGGCGGACCCACACGCTGTGCTGGGCCGCGCAAAGTTGCCTGGGTCTGGAAGGCGACTACGTCGAGTGCGGTACTTATGAGGGTTACTCAATGGATGTCGTGCTGCGCTACCTGGATGGATTGCCGGGACGGCAGTGCTGGCTTTACGATCTGTTCGATCCGAGCGGGAACAGCGGGGAAGGCAAGCGATTGCCCGAACACTCGCCCGCGCTGTACCAAAAGGTGAAGGAACGGTTCCAACCCTGGAAGAATGTCACCGTCACGCAGGGGAAAGTGCCCGACGTACTGCACCGGGCGATGCCCGAGCGGATCGCGTTTCTGCACATAGACATGAACAACCCCGAGGCCGAGCTGGGCGCGATGGAACTGTTGTTCGACCGCCTGGCGGTTGGCGGAATGGTGATCTTTGATGACTACGGCTGGACCGGATACCGGGACCAGAAGCGGGCCGCGGATGGGTTCGCCGCCAGACAGGGCTTGTCGGTCCTGGAACTGCCTACCGGACAAGGTCTGATGTTGAAACGTTAGCCCATGCGCCGGACCAACTCCTGGGTTGATCCGGACGCAGACCGTTACGCACTCAGCGGCCGGTCAGGGCCATGGTCTCGCGGACCGGAAGCCGTAGAACCTTGCATAGTTGCGAAAGATTGCGATCACGCGGGCGAACCCGGCCACTTTCCCAGTAATAGATGGAAACCGGCGTCACGCCGACATTCTCGGCCACCTGCGCGACACTCATGCCCCTGGTAGCACGGGCCAGTCGAATTTGGCGGCTCAGGCTTTTGGTGCGGGCCAATTTGATTCTCCTGTCAATTATCGCCGGCGTCCGCCTGATCCTGTCCGACAAACGCCCGGGTAGGGCACATGTATCGACATGTCTGAGCCTTCTACTAAACTGTTCGTGCAAAAAAATCAATTCCAGAATGCCACGACCCCGCCACCGCGTTGCTTTCTTCGGAGACGAAGGCATCCTATGCTAAACTCAACCAAACATATCGGGAGGAGGACCCAGCCATGCATCCGTTTGAGATATCGCAGTTGCTGCCACACACCGGTGCTGAAGCGCTTGGCATCAACCTGAAAAATAAAATCGACGACGCCGCTCGGCGGGCTCTTAACGCTGCATTCACGGCGCATGGTGTCCTGGTGATACGGAACCAGACCCTTTCGCCCCAAGAACTTCTTTCCGCGGTCCAATTGTTCGGGGATGTCTTCCCCCAGCACAACCCCCGCTTCGCCCTGCCCGACTGTCCGGAGATCCATTACATCTCCAATCAGGATAAATTCCCTGACGGCCGCCGCTATATCCCCGGCGAAGGCTGGCACACGGACCATTCCAACGACACCAGGCCACCCAAGGCCACGGTGCTGCACGCCGTGCAATTGCCCGAGGACGGAGGAGACACCCAGTTCCTCAACATGGCCGCGGCGTACGAGGCACTCCCCGATCGCACTAGAGAGCGGCTGGATGGGCTGATGGCGATCCACGTCTATCAAAGCAGCCACAGCCAGCGGAAGCTCATGAACCTGACCGAGGGCGCCAAAGAACGCGTTCCGAACGCCGTCCTGCATCCGCTCGTGCGTACGCATCCCGAGAACGGGCGGAAGTCGCTCTACCTCAACCCGATCCGGATCGAGGGGATTGTCGGGCTTGACCACAAGGAGGCGCTGCCGCTGCTCGATGAGCTGCTGACCCACGCCACCCAACCGGCCTTCGAATACCGCCATCGCTGGCGGCCGGGTGACGTCGTCATGTGGGACAACCGCTGCATGTTGCACAAGGCAAACGGCGACTACGACATGGGGCAGATGCGGTATCTCTATCGCGTCATGCTGAAGGGCTCCGTCCCGGTCTGAGCAGCGCCGTCAGGCTTCATCCGATACGAAACCAATCAGCACCTGACCGTCCTGCACCATCTCTCCGACCGCGCAGGACACGGTGCTGACCACGCCATCAGCCGGCGCGGGCAAGCGGAAGACGGTCTTCATGGCCTCCAGCACTACGAGGATCTGGCCGCGCGTCACCGTCTCGCCTGGCTCCGTGAGCACCTGCGTCACCTGCCCAGGGATTGGCGCGAGCAGCCGATCTCCGCCGCCCGTGTCGTCGTCATCAAAGGCCGACAGGTCAGGCAGGCGGAGACGCCAAGTCTCCCCATCATGTCGGATGATACGATCATCGCCATGGCGGGCGATGGCAACCCGCAGCGATTGATTGTTGATGTTAACAAGACCGGGAGACTGACACCGGCCGGTGAAGACTACATCGCCGACCGTCACCTGCCATGCGTCGCCTTGCGGCAGGACATGGACCGGGTAGGCATCGTCGCCCGCCATGAACGGCAATTCTCGTGATGGCGCACTGTTGACCCACCAGCCATCGCGCGTGTGCCACGGGGAATGCGGATCGTGGCTTGCCGCGGCCAGGGCGCGCGCCTGTTCGGCCTCGACACGCAGTTCGTCCAACGCCGCCGCGACCAGGATTTCCGCCGGTGGCGGCGCCTGTGGGGCGAGCAACGTCGCGGCCTCTCGCGCGATAAAGCCGGTGTCGATGCCGCCGGCCTCGAACGCCGAATGGCGCGCGATACGGCCCAGCAGATCAAGGTTGCAGGCCAGACCAACAACCTGGCACGCATCCAATGCCCGCCGCAGCGTCCGCAGCGCCTGGGCACGGTCGGGGCCGTGGCAAATCACCTTGGCCAGCATCGCGTCGTAGTGAATGGACACGCTGTCGCCGGTCATGAAGCCGGTGTCGATACGGATGTCGGGCTCCGGTTCCGGCGTCTGAAACAACGCCAGCCGTCCGATGGAGGGGGCGAAGTCCCGGGCTGGGTCCTCGGCGTAGACCCGAACCTCGAACGCATGGCCGTTGATGGCGATGGAGTCCTGTGTGGCCGGCAAAGGTTCGCCCGCCGCCACGCGTAACTGCCATTCCACCAGGTCGAAGCCGGTGATCATTTCGGTCACCGGGTGTTCGACCTGAAGCCGCGTGTTCATCTCCAGGAACGCGAATCCGCGGTCGTCGGCGATGAACTCCACCGTTCCGGCACCGACATAGCCGACCGCCTTGGCCGCGGCGACGGCGGCGCTGCCCATGGCTTCGCGGTCGGCGGCGGATAGGCCTGGGGCCGGCGCTTCCTCGATTACCTTCTGGTGGCGGCGCTGGGCGGAGCAGTCGCGTTCGAACAGATGCACCACGTTGCCAAACGTATCAGCGAAAACCTGCACTTCGATGTGGCGCGGGCGGGAGAGGTAGCGTTCGATCAGCACCCGGTCATCGCCGAAGGATGACGCGCCCTCCTGCCGGCAGGACTCCAGGGATGAAACGAAATCAGCGGGATCGGTCACGACGCGCAGCCCGCGCCCGCCGCCGCCGGCGACGGCCTTGATCGCGACCGGGTAGCCGATCCGTTCCGCCTGCGCCGCGAGGAATCCCGGGCCCTGGTTGTCGCCGTGATAGCCTGGCAGCACCGGCACGCCGTGCGATTCCATCAGCGCCTTGGCCGCGGATTTCGATCCCATGGCGCGCATCGCGGATGCGGGGGGGCCGACGAAGATGATGCCAGCCTCGGCGCAGGCATCGGCGAAGGCCGGGTTTTCCGACAGGAAGCCATAGCCAGGATGGATCGCCTGGGCGCCGGTTGCGCGCGCCGCGTCGATGATCCGCGCGATGTTCAGGTAGCTGTCACGCGGCGCGGAGCCACCGATGGCGACCGCGCGATCGGCGGCCTGGACATGCATCGCGTTCGCGTCGGCCTCGGAATAGACGGCAACCGTCCGGATTCCCATGCGGCGCGCGGTGTGGACAACGCGGCAGGCGATTTCGCCCCGGTTGGCGATCAGGAGTGTGTTGAACATTATCTGTCCCTACATCCGGAACACGCCGAAGCGCGTTGGTTCGATCGGGGCGTTCAAGGCGGCGGACAGCGAAAGGCCAAGCACGCGGCGGGAATCGGCGGGATCGATGATGCCATCGTCCCAAAGCCTCGCGGTCGCGTAGTAGGGATGGCCCTGGGTTTCGTATTGGGATCGGATCGGTGCCTTGAAGGCCTCGGCCTGTTCGGGCGTCCATTTCGCGGCGTCGCGATGGACAGTTGCCAATACGCTAGCGGCCTGCTCGCCACCCATGACGGAAATCCGCGCGTTCGGCCACATGAACAGGAAGCGCGGGTCATAGGCGCGCCCGCACATGCCGTAGTTGCCGGCGCCGAAGCTGCCGCCGATCACCACGGTCAGCTTGGGCACGCCGACGGTGGACACCGCCGTCACCAGCTTGGCGCCGTCCTTGGCGATGCCGCCGGATTCATATTTGCGGCCTACCATGAAGCCCGTGATGTTCTGCAGGAAGATCAGCGGGATGCCGCGCTGGCCGCAGAGTTCGATGAAATGCGCGCCCTTCAGCGATGACTCGCTGAACAGGATGCCATTGTTGGCAACGATCCCGACCGGGTAGCCGTAGAGATGCGCGAAGCCGCAAACCAGCGTCGTGCCATACAGCTTCTTGAACTCATCGAATTCGCTGCCGTCGACGATGCGCGCGATCACCTCGCGCACGTCATAGGGCGTGCGGATATCGGCGGGGATGACGCCGTACAGTTCGGACGGATCGTACCGCGGCGGCACCGGTTCGCGGATCGCGAGGCCAATGCGCTTGGTCGTGTTCAGTCCGGCCACGATCCTACGGCAGATCGCCAGGGCATGGCGGTCGTTTTGCGCGTAGTGATCGACCACACCGGATGTACGGGCATGGACATCGGCGCCGCCGAGGTCCTCGGCCGAGACGATTTCGCCTGTTGCCGCCTGCACCAAGGGCGGACCGCCCAGGAAGATGGTCCCCTGCTTTCGGACGATGATGCTCTCATCGCTCATGGCCGGAACATAGGCGCCGCCGGCGGTGCAACTGCCCATCACCACCGCGATCTGCGGAATGCCGGCCGCGGACATGTTGGCCTGGTTGTAGAAGATGCGGCCGAAATGATCGCGGTCGGGGAAAATTTCATCCTGCAAGGGCAGGAAGGCGCCGCCGGAGTCCACCAGATACAGGCAGGGCAGCCGGTTCTTCAGCGCGATCTCCTGCGCCCTCAGATGCTTCTTGACGGTGACGGGGAAATACGTCCCGCCCTTCACGGTCGCATCATTGGCAACGATCACGCACTCCCGATCGGATACGCGGCCGATGCCGGTGACGATGCCGGCGGATGGGACGTCCCCGCCATACAGGCCGTGGGCCGCGAGTTGCGAGAACTCCAGGAACGGCGTGCCGGGATCGATCAGACCGGCGACACGCTGGCGCGCCAGCAGCTTGCCGCGCGACACGTGACGGTCCCGCGCGACGGCGCCGCCACCCAATTCGGCCTCGGCCACCTTGGCGCGCAGGTCGTCCACCGTCGCGCGCAAAGCGGCGGCGTTGACGGCGAAGTCCTCGCCCCGCGTGTTGAGTGTGGAACGAATGCTCATGCCGTCTCCGCGAACAGTTCACGCCCGATCAGCATCCGGCGGATTTCCGACGTGCCCGCGCCGATCTCATACAGCTTGGCATCACGCAGCAGGCGGCCGGTCGGATAGTCGTTAATGTAACCATTGCCGCCCAACGCCTGGATCGCCTCCAGCGCCATCCAGGTGGCTTTCTCGGCGGCGTACAGGATCGCGCCGGCGGCATCCTTGCGCGTTGTCTCGCCCCGGTCGCACGCCTTGGCGACCGCGTAGACATAGGCCCGGCACGCGTTCATCGTCGTGTACATGTCGGCGAGCTTGCCCTGCATGAGCTGGAACTCCCCGATCGCCTGGCCGAACTGCTTTCGTTCGTGAACATAGGGCACGACGACATCCATGCAGGCCTGCATGATGCCCAAGGGGCCGGCCGCCAGCACCGCGCGTTCATAGTCCAGCCCGCTCATGAGCACGTTCACCCCGCGGCCAACCTGCGAGAGCACGTTCTCCTCGGGCACCTCGCAATCCTGGAAGACCAACTCAGAGGTATTCGATCCGCGCATCCCCAGCTTGTCGAGCTTCTGCGCGGTGGAAAATCCCTTGAATCCCTTCTCCACCAGGAACGCGGTCATTCCACGGGAACCAGCGTCGGGATCGGTCTTGGCATAGATCACCAGCACGTCCGCGTCCGGCCCGTTGGTGATCCACATCTTGCTGCCGTTGAGGATGTAACGATCGCCCTTCTTCTCGGCCCGCGTCCGCATGCCGACCACGTCGGACCCCGCGCCAGGCTCGCTCATGGCCAGCGCGCCCACGAAGGTGCCGGCGATCAGGCCAGGCAGATAGCGGCGCTTCTGATCCTCGGTGCCGTTCCGCCGGATCTGGTTGACGCACAAATTCGAATGCGCCCCATAAGACAACCCCACGCTCGCGGAGGATCGGCTGATCTCCTCCATCGCCACGACGTGCTCCAGGTAGCCCATTCCGGCGCCGCCATATTCCTCCTC